>JBHIBM010000093.1:0-7006 GCA_046759085.1 Candidatus Zixiibacteriota bacterium | reverse complement strand
ACTCCATCTCCATTAACATCATCTATGTTGGCAACCTCCCTGCCAAAAGACCCGAATCCTGTTGGAGGGTCAACAATCATATCAGCTTCTAAGTCGATCGAAGCCCCACCGAAGTAGATGTAAACCCGCCCTCCCGTTTCTTGTCCTACATAATCCCTTGCTCCTACCCCAAAGTCTTCAAAACCATCTCCATTTATATCACCCAAATTGGCTACACAATACCCAAATAGATCTCCCTCATTCTCTCCCTCCAATATCCCCAATAGCTCGATGTTCAATTCAGAGTAAGCAAAACTGCTGAAAACAAGAAGTAGGAAAACCGAGAATATTGCCTTTTTCATTTCAAGCTACCCCATTTCCTAACAACGCACGAAGTCCAGGCAAGGAACTCAAATCCCCCTATCTCAAGTTAATGCACTTTCGCGAATTGTCAACGATTTATGGAGGCCTGCAGGCTACTTGATGATGACTATTTTCTCGCTTTTCATAAACTTATCGCCATCTATCCCCTGGGCACTGAGTCGGTAAGAATAGACCCCGGAGGCGAGGTTATCCGCCCGCCACTTGAATGTCATGTATCCAGCGGTCTGAAATTCCCTGTCAACGGCGAATACCCTCTGTCCTAAGAGGTAGACGTTATTCTCAAAAACGTTATTCCTCAACTTCGTTTCCCCAAATCTCCCGTCAAGATAGCGCCTACCTCGTTCGTGGAGATGGTGTTGGAATCAATCCTGGCTGCGGAGCTGTATATTCCTGCCCTGAACTGCCCCCCCCTTTCTCGGCCTGTGGGCTCAAGAAAAAAGAGCTGGAAGAGTCCAGGTAGTGCGATTTTCTCCAAATGATTGAGCGATTTCTCCTCCGAAAAAATGTTCCTATTTTGATGGATAAACGTTAAATCTAATGGTTCGGATTCGACAGGATTCGATGGCCTCAGTTTATAAGGGGATTTGACCTCGCAATCGGTTCAAGATTTACCTGTCCTTTCCGAACTATTAACTGTCAGAATTCACAAAAAGGTGGTGAAAAAATCCTTGACTTTCAATTTTCAAACTTACATAATTGACCTCGATGGTGAACAAGGATTTCTTGGACATAAATCCTTTGGTGGGAATGTGAACTTTCAATTCAAATCTCTGGAGGTTTGACCATGAGACTATTTACCAACTTTCACAAGAGATCGATCCCTCCCCTGGCAGTTTTGGTAGTCCTGGTGTGGTGTCTGGGGCTTCTCGCCGGCACCACCGGAAAGATCAGCGGCCGGGTAACAGACGCCCAGACCAAAGAGGGTCTGCCGGGGGTGGCGGTGATGATCGAGGGCACCAAGATCGGCGCCGCCACCGACTTCGACGGCAACTACGTCATTCCCAACACCGCTCCCGGAGTCTACAGGCTTTCTGCCAGCACCGTGGGCTACACCAAGATGGTCATGACCAATGTCGAGGTCAACATCGACAAGACCACCACCATCGATTTCAGGCTCTCCTCCGAAGCGATCGAGATGGAGGCGGTGGAGGTGATCGCCCAAAAGCCGGTAATCGAGGCCAAGGTAACCCAGAACGACCGCAGCATAGGCGCCTCCGCCATTGAGAAGCTCCCGGTTATAGACGTTCAGGACATTTTGGCCACCGAGGTCGGTTTCGTCAGCAGAGGGGATCAGCTGCACGTTCGTGGGGGTCGAGCCGGGGAGGTCAAATTTCAGATCGACGGCGTGGACGTCAACGACCCTCTGGGGGTGAACGCCCCCAGAACCCAGGATCCCCGTATTCAGGACTCCTCCGGGCAGCGCCAGCAATTGCAGCAGCCACCCCACATATCCATGAATGTGGCCTCCTCCAACATCGAGGAGATCAACATCATCAAATCCGGGTTCAGCGCCGAGTATGGAGACGTCCAGTCGGCGGTGGTGAATTTGGTCACCAAGGAGGGCTCCAATCAGCACACCAGCGGGCGCATCGAATACTATACTGACGATCTGGGCTTCCCCTCCCTGAACACGTATTCCTTCAACAGCGACCGGCTTGACTGGAATCTCTCTGGACCGGTGCCGCTTATCTCCGATGTTTTGCTGCCAGCAATGGGGTTGGAGTGGCCGGGAGAGAGGATGGCTTATTACCTCTCCTTAACCGTGGACAAGACCGACACTTACACTCCTTATAATGAATATGACACTCCCTCGACCAGGAAGAGCTTCGGTTACAACCAGCAGATGTGGGACTGGTTCGGAATCAAAGTCCCCAACAGGCAGAACAACTATTACAACGCTCTCGCGAAGGTAACCTACAGCTTCCGGCCCAACATGAAGTTCGACTTCAAGTATTCTAAGGAGTGGGAGGAGAACACCGTCTGGGACTGGGACTTCAGATATACTCCCTCCACCGCCCCCCATTACACCCAGGATGGGGAAGTCCATCAGCTCACCTTCAAACACACCCCCGGCTGGCTCAAGAACAGCTTCTACGAGGTTCTGATTTCGAGGTATGTTATCGAGTCGGAGCACAAGCCCGGAGGTCTTGTTCCGGGTGACTTCCTCTTCTGGGATGAATGGGAATCCTATACCGACGCGAACAACAACGGTGGGTGGGATCCGGCGGAGTCGTATGTGGACGCCAATGGGAACGGACAGTACGATTTCGGCGAACCATACTCTGACAAAAACGGCAACGGTTATTGGGACGATGCCGAGCCTCTAATAGACACCAACGGCAACAACCAATACGACCCGGAGAGGGCAAGGGTGTACGAGCCCGATGACCCCGAGCCCTATCTTGACGGCGACCGTTCCGCCGGGGAGCCTTTCGAGGACGTCAATCGCAACGGCGTCTACGACGAGGGAGTGGACATCTTCACCTTCGCGGACGACTTGAACGGGAACGGCAGCTACGATGGGCCAAACGACCCTTGGAGTCTCGGCATCCCCTTCGAGGATCTGAATGGCAACGGTGTTTACGATCCTCCCAACCTACAGTATGACCTCGGAGAGCCTTACGTCGATCTGAACGGAAACGGCCGCTGGGATCCCCGGGATCTGTTCTTCGACTTCGGTTTCGACCGCCGCATGACTTACACTCATAAGAGGAGCACCATCTGGACCTTGACGTTCGACATCACCAGCCAGCTCACCCCGGAAAACGAGATCAAGAGCGGATTCGAATATAAGTGGAACAAGGTCCGCATGGAGGACTTGAGGTACCCGTTCAGCCACTACGGGGGCGTTCCCGACACCACCGAGCTTTGGCCTGATAAGGGCACCTTCAGAGATTTCTACACTCGCACCCCCGAACAGGGCGCAGTCTATATCCAGGACAATATCGTTTACGGAGCCATGGTTGCCAACGTCGGCCTGCGCTACGATTTCTTCAAGCAGGCTCCGGAGGTTTGGGACATCCCGGAAGAGGAGGCTCAGTATCAGTTCGGTTCCCACGATTCCGTCAGCAACCAACAGAATAAGTTCTCGCCCCGCCTCGGGATCTCCTATCCGATTACCGACCGGGCCAAGATTTACTTCAACTACGGGCATTTCTATCAACTTCCGGCGTTTTCTCAATTTTACGCCCGGGCGACTCAGACCTTTGGGCGAGCACTGCCGATAGTGGGGAACGTCAACCTCGACTACACCAAGACCATCGCCTATGAAATCGGGGTCGCCTATCAGGTCGGCAACAACTATAAGCTGGACATCTCCGGATTCTACAAGGATTACTATGGGCTGATCAATGCCATCGAGGGTTTCGGGACTACGGTCTTCCAGCCGGATATGTACGGTAACAACGATTATGCCCGCACCCGAGGTTTCGAGGTGGAGTTGACCAAAAGCTACGGTCAGTACTTAACCGGCAGCCTCGATTACGAGTACTCCTGGGCTTTCGGCAAGAGCTCCACCGACATTGCTGACTATTACCTGCGGGCCAACAACCAGGATATCCCCATTCAGGAGTTCCCCCTGGATTGGGACATCCGCCATCAGTTGACCATAAACACCGATTTCCGGGTGCGTAAGGGTGACAGTCCCAGATTAGGCCCCCTGAAAATCCCGGACAATTGGGGATTAAACCTTCTGTGGCAGTTAAAGTCCGGCTTCCCTTACACTCCTGGGGAACGTCATCCCGAGGTCGTTTTGGTGGGCAGAGAAGCTCCTATCCCCAATTCCATGAGGATGCCCGGCAGCTCGAACATGGATCTCCGCTTCAACAAGGATTTCGATGTCTTAGGTTTTAATTACTCCTTCATAGTCTGGGTGACCAACGTTTTCGACACCAAAAACGTCTTTACGGTCCACACCGATACCGGTCGGCCCGACACCAGATTTCTCAGCAGTGACGGTTTGATCATAACCGGGATGGAGCATGACGCCAATCCAACTCACTGGGGACCGGGCAGAAACGTCAAGGTGGCGTTGAGCATGTCGTTCTAATTTCGAAGTTATGATGCCGGGGCGGGGAGGGAGAAACCGACCACCCCGGCCATTGAGCATATCCGCTAAACGAAATATCTGGAGTGAATAGATGGAAAGAACCAAATCGAAAATCGGAAGTCTGTTCCTGGTTGTAGCAGTCTTGCTTTTGGCATGGGGTCAGTTCTCGGCTGCATCTGCCCGTACCAACGATCAGAAAGAGCGCCCCTTCCGTCTGCAGAAGGTGACCGCCACCCCCAATCTGGTCAATTATACCCACCGGATTTCCAACGTGTGGTTTACAATCCAGAACAACGGGATGTTAGGCAGCTTCATGGGAGATGACATCGACCCTGAGACCCTGGAAGCCGCTCCCTCCTGTGAATTCCCTGCGGGATCAAACATCGAATATCTCTTCGAATGCGCCCTTTGGATCGGGGCCATCGTCGATGGCGACACCCTGGTCTCCTGCGCCACCGATGGCTGGTGGGACACCCGCGAGATGTATCCTGATGAGGCCGGCAAGATCACCGGCGAAATCTGGTTGCGCTCCACCAGACCAGCAAGCGCCTACCCTCGGAATCGCACCGACGTCTACCCGAATCAGATCGACAGCAGCTCCGCGGGAACACCGCAGGGAGACAAGTTCGGGATTGAGGCCATCTCCGAGGAGGATTTCATCGCCACCTACACTGATACCCACACCGCCTCCTTCGTGGAGGTCGATCCCATCGATCAGCGCATCCACAAACCCCTGCAGGTGGAGATCGTCCAGAAGAGCTACAGCTGGAGTTACGAGTATGCCGAGGATTTCTTGCTCTTAGACTACGAGTTCACCAACATCGGAAACCAGGAGCTGGAGAATCTGTGGCTTGCCTTCCACGTCGATGCCGATGTTCACCACATCGCTAAAACTGACCCTGCACATGGGGCCTGGGACGACATGACCGGCTTTCTGCAGAAGTATCCCACCATCGAGGGCATTGACTCCCTCGAGATCTTCACCGCTTATATCGCCGATGTCGACGGCGACCCCACCGGCGGAGTCTGGGATTGGCAGAGCTGTCGTGGGCTCTCCGGGGTGCGGGTGGTGCGCTCCCCCTCGGAAACCATCGGCTTCAACTGGTGGATCTCCCATGTTAACGCTGCCTTTGACTGGGGACCACAGCGTGCCGACAATTATCGGATATATCAGGATGGAAACCTGGGGACTCCCACCGGAGACCCCGGCAGGTACTACGCCATCTCCAACGGCGAGTTCGACTACGACCAGATGAGATGCGCTTTGAATCACGAGGCCGAAGGTTGGTTGCCCCCCCTGTCACCTTCCACCAACGCCAACGACCTGGCTAACGGTTACGATACCCGTTATACCTATTCGTTCGGACCGTTTGAAAAGATCAGTCCGGGGGACACCCTCAAGGTGACGGTCGGCTACATCTGCGGGGCCGACTTTCACGTCCGCCCGGATGACGCTGAGGCCTTCATAGAGAGTCCCGACGACGAGGCTGTGGTGAACGAGTATTACTCCCGCCTCGATTTCGCCGATTTCGCCATCAACGCCACCTGGGCGGGGTGGGTCTACGATAACCCCGGGGTGGACACCGACGGCGATCTTTATCGGGGCGAATATGTCCTAAGCCCTGGAGGTGATACCGTTTGGATCCAGGGCGACGGGGTTCCAGATTTCGCGGGACCGCCGCCACCACCCTCACCACAGCTAACCTTCAGGGTCTCACCCGGAGTAGTCACCATAATCTGGAACAGTCTGGAGTCGGAGAACGAGAAGGACACCTTCAGCGGGCTCAACGATTTTGAGGGCTACAAGGTTTACTGGTCCAAGACCGGACGGCTGGACGATTACGACCTTCTGGCGGCATACGATTACATCGATTATGACTCCATATATCATGAATCCGGCAGACTCAAGAAGTGGAAGAAGCCGCCGATTCGCTACGAGGCTTTAAAGGAGAAGCATCCGGACATTGGCTTTTACAGGTTTCCGCCCTATGGCCCCTTGCCTCAGGGGGGATATGACACCTTGTATACGCCTCACAGTTTTAACATAGGTTTTGGAGACAGCATCGATCTGGAGCTCGATCCTGACCGGGAAGTGATACTCGACTCCACCACCATCTATGTTGACGAGGTCGGGGACAGCACCGAGCTTCGCTGGTACTCCAAGACCTTCATCAACCTTTTGGAGAGCCAGGCGTTGTATTTTGCGGTGACTTCTTTCGATTATGGGAACCCCACGACCCAGTTATCGCCCATAGAGTCATCGAAGGCCATAAACGCCACCCTGTTGTATCCGACCGCGACCGGTGAGGACATCACCGGGGAGGTATTTGTGTTCCCCAATCCTTACCGGATAGATGGCGGATATAGGGATGCCGGTTTCGAGGACCCTGACCATTCGGGTTGGACTCCCTGGGATCGGCGAATCTACTTTGGCAACCTGCCGGAGAAGTGCACCATCAGGATATTCACATTGGATGGGGATTTGGTGGACACCATCGAGTATGATCGCAGTCTCCCCGGAGCCTTGGAGTTTGCTGAGTGGAGCCTGATCTCCCGCAACACCCAAGCGGTGGTCTCGGGGCTGTACATCTTCTC
>JBHIBM010000092.1:0-7008 GCA_046759085.1 Candidatus Zixiibacteriota bacterium | reverse complement strand
AGGATTCGGGGTTGGTCCTCTCGAAGGAGAACCCGGCGCCGGCGGTAACACCGTAAGAGACCCTGCTGTCCAGATCAAGTCCAAAACTGTTGCGGATATAGGTGGAGTCGAAATCGACCTGGGAGATGTATACTCTCACGTTCAACCTCGTCCCCAGAATATAGGGTTCGGTGTAAGAGAATTCCAACTCCGAGGAGTGAGGGTCTCTGCGGAACCATCTCACCTTCCCCTCTCTTCCGGTTCCGAAGATATTCACCAGGTGGAAATCAAAAAGCCCGGTCACGTATCCTGCGACTTCGCCTTCGCCGGGATTGTAGCCCAGGGCGACCTCAGCCTTTGAGGCCTGAACCTCCTCCACCGGTATCCTTAATCTCCCCCGCGAGGCCTCCGATAGAGCGAGAATCTGGGGTTCTTCGTTCACCCGAATGAAGCTCAGACGATTGAGGTTCACTATCGAGCGCTCCATCTTATCGGAGTTGTAAGCCTCCCCCGGAGATATCTCCATCTCCCTTTGCAGGACGTAGGGACGAGTGTTCCCCAGTCCTGCAAAATCTATCTCGTCTACGGTGACGGCAGGTCCTTCTATAGTCTGCAAAGTGAAGTTGACTCTCCCGCCGGGGGAGAGTTCGAAATCCTTCAAGTTCAACTGGCAATAGGGATGACCCGCTTTTTCATACATTACGAGTATGCGCTCAATTCCGGAGTTAAGCTCTGCGGCTTTGAAAAATGCACCTCTTTTGAGCCCCAGGTAGGTTTCCAACTCCTCTCGGGGGAAGACTCTCATACCCGCAAAATCGATTTCCCCGACGACCGCCCTCCTCCCCTCGGATATTTTGAAAGTGATCTGGACTTCCGGCATCATCCTGATGGAAGTCTCGACCGTAGTCCAGAAGAACCCCTCGGAGTAATACAGCCTCTTGATTGTCTCGACTTCGCCCACCAAATCCACTTCCTGGAAAACCTCTCCCTCTCTGAAATTGAGCACCTGGAAAACCTCATCTTTAGATAAAGAGCGGCAACCGTCAATCTCTATGGCGTCGATTCTCGCCTGTCCATAGCTTGCCTCTGGGAGAGAGAACAGCATCGTCAGCATAACTATGACCAGCGATTCCTGAAGCGTTTTGTTGAGACTCTTCCCTACCATCTTAGAAATACGCTCTGGTTAACAACTTCCCGAAGTGCCTGCTCTCCCCGGAGGGGAACGCTCTGAAATTGTAGTTGAAGGTCGCCTCTAAGTTTTTCCCCAGGCGATAGATGATATTCGCACTGATCTCGAAGTTGTCGCCGGGTTTATTGCCCTGGGCCATACGATAATTCAGATACGATCCCTCCGGGGCAACCTTCACATGAGACCAGGCCAGGGTGACATCCGCTCTCCCCTGATTGGAGAAATCCCACTGCAGGTTTGGAGCGCTCCTCAAGAGAGTTGATTTCACCTCCGCAACCCTCTCCCCATCTAACTGAAGATTCTCCTCCAAGGTCAACTGCAATCCTCTTTGGGGTCTGAGGATCAGTTTCGCTCCTAAAAACCGGGAATCGATATCGAGGCTCCTCAGATTGGACAACTCCTCCAGGATGGTGCCGTAAACCCCCACCAGCTCCACCGAGTAGCCCCCCGAGAGTGGCTGTCTGAATCTGAGCTCGTATCGAATCTCGGATTCCTCCTGGGAGGCTCCCCGACCCAGCGAGGTCACCCTTTCGTTTCGCTGATAGCGAAGTCTCACCTCCTGACCGGGAGAGCCCGGATAGAAATAGAGATCGTTTCGGAAACTGATGCGGCGATATTGAAGGCTATCGCTCTTCGAATCATACCAGGGATTGAGCAGTTCCGGCGACCACCTCTTGCGGTCCAGGATTCGGTTTTGGCAATCAAGGGAGAGGTCAACTTTGAACTTATTCCAGAGAACATCCTTTCCCGCACCGAACTTTGCCGGCTCTACAGTCAAATCCAGCCCGGTGACAATCTCCATCGTGGGCCGACCCTCCCCCACCGGCTCGGTTATCTCTACATAATCACCGTAGGGGTCGGGGATATACTCCCCGTTTTCGTAACGAAAATCCCCCGCTCCCGGCTCCACCTGCAGGTAGGATTTGACCACCGGATTGGATTCTACCTGATTGACGGAGGCGAAAAGGTCGCACCTCAAAGCTCGCCTGGGGTGATAGTAATTCAGCTTCGTGAAGATCAAATCCTGGTCGTCATCGGATCGGTTGTCCGGGAAATACTTCTTCTTTCGCTTGGTGTATGAGATCTGCGAGGACAGACTGTTTTTGTATTCCCTCAGATTGACCTCCAAGCGATACGATTTCGACTCCGATTCCTTCAACCATTGGGCGAGAAATATCTCATCCTGCCGCAGGATGTATTCCCCGCTGAGAGTAAGGCTCCTTGCCGGCTTCAATTTCAGACCGGTCAGATATTCGTCATACTTAAAGCCGTCAGTTGGATGGCCTTGTCGCGTCGTTGTTCGTTTCTCCCCCTCATAACCGATCTTAGGTGTCAGAAACGAAATCTTCTGAGACAGGGTGGCTTCAGCCCTCTTCCAATCTCTCTTCGTCAGAAGGCTATCGGGGTGAGACTTCTCGCTGCTGGCAATATCTTCCAACTGGAAATCCAGGTTCGTCTCTGCAGGAGAGGTGAAATTCCCCTTCAGGCTCTTCCTTTCGGACTCGAAAGCATCCCCGCGGTCGAGCTTTCCATACTCGGCGTTCAACCTCAACAGAGAGCTCTTTATCAGCTGAACACCTAACTCGTTTAATCTCTCCTCTTCCGATCTTTCCCCCTCCGGCAGATCCCATCTTCTCTGGTTCTCTAAAACCTCCACCCGACCAAAGGGAGAGAATTCACTTCCCAGATGCCGGAACCTGCTGGTGAAGTTGAGTGAATCGATGATGGCCCCTATAGTTTTCGACACCGGAAGATTCAGATCGCTCTTCAGTTCAAACCCCAGATCCTCTCTCTCCTCGTCGAGATCGCTCAGGCTGTTCAAATCTTCGGACGACAACGCCACCTCTCCGGAGGTGTAAAACAGACTCCCGGAGTCATACGAGAAATCGATTCCGAACATGGAATGCTTCTCCGGAAGCGGAAGCTGGATTATCGGCAGGTAATCTCCGCCCTCGTATACGTATTCGTAAATGCCTCCCCCGAGATACTCATAAGTTCCTCGACCGGACTTCACCCTGGAGAAGCTGACGGAGTAATCTCCAGCCTCCTCTCCGACGTAACGATAATAGACATTGCCTAAGGAATCGACCTCCTGAGCGTAGTCCCCCCTGCCATCGCCTAGATACTTGGCTCCGGACTTATAAGAAGAATCCCTGTCGGCCCCCGCAGAGCCGATGATACTCCTCTCCTCGCTCGTAAAAACTCCGGAGGTGGGATTGTTCCGATCATCTTTTTCCAGGATGAAAGTCGATCCCAGAGAAAGTCTGTCGGCGAACAGTTCTACCTTACCTCGACCGGAGTAGAAGCTCCGGGCGAAATCCTCTTTGGAATACTCGAAATCGACCTCTATGCGGGACTGTTCGTCAATGAGAACCCTGGGGGTGAATTTTAAGCTTCCGTTGTCGTAGTCGATGATGTAGTCGTTCTCGCTCCCGCGGGTGCGAAGGACTCCGTCGAGATAAACCCTCTCAGTCCCCGGCAGCATCCGGATTTTCTCCAGCCCCTCCGGGGTGGTGAGATAATAAGGCCCCTGAAATCCCTCCCTTCCGAAAAAGTAGTTGTTAGAATACTCTCCCTTCGAATTCGCTCCCGCGCCCAACAGCTTGAGATTCTCTAAGCGGAGCTCCCCCTTAATCCCCTGGAGCTTTTTTCTGTATCTGGACAGCGGTGCCTCCTGGTAGTTGAGGTAGAAATCGCCGAGACTGCCCTTGAATCTTTCCGACTCGACCTCGAACAGAACTCTATCCAACTCCTGCAGTCTTCTGGTGGTTCCGGAGGGAGAGATCGGGGCATTCCGGTCGGAGAGAAGCGCGGTGGCCCTCACTCCCGGAAGGATGTTGCCGTAGATGGACAGATCCAGCGACTGTGAAAGAGAGACCTCCCGCCCGCTCCCGGCCTCCACCGAGATCGTCTTCGTCCCCCCCAGATTTATGGAGGTACCGGGACTCCTCTCGACCGGCTCGGGGAGAGATGGACGCGTACCTGAAGGCTCCTTCCCCTCCGGAAGCTGACCCGCAAACCGGATTTCGTTGTGGCTGTATTTCTCCTCGACCTGAAAAGGGAAGGGGAGATAGTAGACGGTGGCATAGCTCCCGACCTTCAACGGCTCTTCAAAGAAGATAAGGCCCTTCTCGAAATCGACGGAGTAATCCTCCTCCATTCTCAGAAGACTGTCGCCCTCATAGACCTCCAGGCAATTCTGGAAAACCGGTCTGTCCGGTAGGAAATAGGGGCCTGAGGAGCCGTCCCCGGAAATCTCAAAGACCCGTGGTGGTTTCCCCTCGCCTAACCACTTCAAGTTCGTCTCGGAAGCAAAACTGGAGTTCGAAACAGAAAAAAGGAGAAGGAAAAGGGTTAAGCCAACCCAAAAGAATCGCACCTTCTACCTCATGATCTCGAATATCTTGAGGCTCCCCTCCCTTCCATCCAGGACGTAGAGCCGATTCTCGGAGGAAACCCGCACAGATGTCGGATAGGAGAAAGTCACCTGGGGATCATCACCACCGCCGAATTCCTTGAGGAATCTGCCTTCTTTCGAGAAAACAACTACCCGACCTCGACCCACCTCCCCAACCCAGAGAAGCCCGGAGGTGTCAATCTCCAAGCCCCTGGGAGCGATCAGTTCCTCTTCACCGATGCTCCACAGAAACTTGCCGAAGGGGTTAAAGACCGCAATCCGTCCATTGCCGGAGTCGGCGACATAAACCTTATCCTGAGCGTCAACGACGATGGCAGCCGGCTGTCGCAATTGCCCGAAGCCGTAACCGAAGCCACCGAACTCCCCGGACATATTGTAGAAGCCGTCCAGCTTCAAAATCCGGTCCTCCTCGGTGTCCGAGAGGAGGATGTCTCCCTGGTTGGTGAATCTCACCCCGGCTACGAGTCCAAAATTGCGCTCGCTTCCGGACATATCCAAGTAAGTGTCGATAGAGCCGGCGAAATTGAGGTTGCGGTCAAACCTCACCAGCCTGCGGTTCTGGGAGTCGGCGACTAAGATGTTTATGCCCCCATCGAAGGCCAAAGCGGAAGGTTGGCGAAATTGATTGACACCTCCTCCGAAACCGCCAACCTCCTTCAAGAACCTCCCCTCTGGGCTCAACTTTACCAAACGGTTATTCCCAGCATCGAGGATATAGATATTCCCGGAATGATCCAGGATGAAATCGGAGGGGGAATTCAGACGGCTGCTCCCCAACACCCCGCCTATCACCGAAATCGGCTTCAGTTCTACATTTGCTGGAGTCGGAGGCTCAACTTGTGCAAGTCTGCTGGAATCTTTGGCGGAGCAGCCAAGAAATATCAAAGTGAGAAAAGATGCTATGAGAAAAGGTATCCAAAGCCGACCCCTACTGACAAGGCTCATAAACTTCTCCGAATTGAATTCAGTTGGCTTTCATGGGAACAGCCTCGAAGGAGCAGATGAAAGCGCAACCTCAGAATTCCAATATGGTTACTGAGTGAGCGGGAAAGGTGTAGGTGAGCGTTTCTCCACCGCCACTCACGCTTTTCTCAGTGAGTTTGACCGTTGTTCTCTGGGGATTGAGGTCACCTTCGTTGTTAGTTTTTAGCTCCCGGGCATTAAGCTCGAACACCTTTATCTCCGGGGGGAATCGGTGCCCAGGGATTTCGATTTCGGTCCGGTAATCTCTGCGAATGTCCTTGTTTATCACCTCCAGGACAACGGTCTTTCCCCTTTTGACCGCGATGGCTGTCAGATAAGGAACCTCCAGCTCGGGATAATACTCGGAGGTGAAAGTGGGGCAGTTAACCTCCGTTGCCAACCTCACCCCCCGGAGGTGTTTGGATAGTAGCTTCAGGGCAAAATAGGCAGGTCGAGGTACTCTGAGGTTATGTGTCTTCACGAACTTGAGTGCAGGAAAGCTGCCTCCGAATTGGAAGAGATTGTGAAACATTGCCCCGTGAACCCCGCTCTGAATACAGGTGGAGAGAAACTGGGCGATGTAAAGTCCGCTCAAAAGGTCAAGGGTGTTGGGAGTCATATTATATTCGGTTATAAAGATGTCGAATTCCCTCCCGGCCGCCTGACGCATCTCTTTCCGCAGCTCTTCTAACCCCTGTCTCCGAGCCTCAATGAAGGCGAAAGCTTTCTTGACGAAGACCTCGGTTGAGGGCTGATACTCCCGACCTTTTTCTCCAGGTCCATATAAGTGGGGACAGACGAAGTCGATCTCCTCTCCGGCGATCTCGAAGATGGTTTTGTTCCAGGGACGTCTGGTGCGAGCAAGGCGGTCGGAGGCCCCGATCTCTCCGGGAGCGATCACTCCGCATCCAATTTTAACCGAGGGGTCAACCTGCCTCATTCTCCTGGCAAACTGAATTAAAAGAGTGGCGCAGTCTTTGGCGTCGGTGTGTTCGGACTGTTTGTAAGGTTGTCTCTCTCCCTTATAATGGAAAATCTCGTTTCCGATCTCGAAGTATTTGACACCGTAAGGTTGAGGGTGACCATTTCGGGCTCTCTCTTCCGCCCAATCGACTCCCCCTCCGGGATTGGAGCCGTCATTAGGAGCGTTGAGGTATTCTACCAGTTCGGCGGCCTCCTGCGGGGAGCCGTTTGCGTAATTCACCACAATAAAGGGCTCAACCTCCACCAGCTCGCAGAAGTGCAGAAATTCATCCAGTCCCACTACCATCCGGTGACGTCTAACTCCATCTCTATCAAAAGCGAAGAGGCTCGCCAGAGGTCTTTTCTCCAGGGGGCCTATCGACTCCTTCCAGTAAAAGCCGTTAGAGACCGTGCCACTGGGGTATCGCAACATCCCCAAGTTCAGATTCTTAACCCACTCCTTCAGGCGGTAGAAATCTTGGAGGGTGGCATTCTC
>JBHIBM010000091.1:0-7022 GCA_046759085.1 Candidatus Zixiibacteriota bacterium | reverse complement strand
GAATTCACCGCCCTACAGTTCAAAAGGGTTAACGTTTCATAGATGAATTTCCTGTTCCCTTCTCCTGTCCCCTGTCTCCCGTCTTTACTCGTATCTCAATGTCTCAATTCCGCAGTGGTATCAGGAGTATTCTCCTGTCCCTGCCTGCAAGCACCAGAACCAGCCATTTCCTATTCCCTATCTACTATTTCCTATTTCCTAATTTCCCGTTTCCCGTTCCCTGTCTCCTGTTTCCTGTCTTTACTCGTATCTCAGGGCTTCGATGGGGTCCAATTTGGAGGCTCTCTGGGCCGGATAGAAGCCGAAAATGATCCCCACGGAGGCGGAGACTCCGACTGCCAGGACTATCGAATACAAGGATATAATCGTTCGCCAATTGGCATAATATGTGATCCCCCTCGCCAGACCCAAACCGACCGCCAACCCCACCAGACAACCGAGAAAGCAGATGAACAGCGCCTCCAGCAAGAATTGATAACGGATGTCTCGCCGTCTCGCACCCACCGCTCGCCTCACCCCGATCTCCCTAGTTCTTTCGAGGACAGTAGCCAGCATGATGTTCATTATGCCGATTCCCCCCACCAGAAGGGAAATTCCGGCAATTGCACCCATAACGATATTGAAGATGCGCTGGGTCTTCTGGCTTTGGCGGAGTAACGCCTCCGGAACCACCACCTGATAGTCCGCCACCTGGTGGTGTCGCCTCTCTAAGATGCTCTTCAAGGCCGCTTGTGCCTTGTAAATATCTTTGTGGTCCCCGACTTGAATAGAGATCTCGTCAACCTGGCTGGGAGCTTCGAAGGTGCTTGCGGTCATCATAGTGTAACCACGCCTCCTTATCACTCGACCTCTGGCGGCTTTATCCAGCCTCTTCATGGAGGTCTTCAGGGGAAGGTAGATTCCGGAGTTGATATCCCTCACGGTGAGCCCTTCGATTTTGGATTTGCCCACCGGTTTCTCCCCGAGAAAGCCGATGACAGTGAAATACTGATCGTCCAATTTTATCTGTTGCCCCAGGGGGTCCTCAAAAGGGAAAAGCTCCCTTTTCACTTTCGCTCCCAAAACGCAGACGCGCCGATATTCCTCTCCATCCTCTTCGGTGAAAAACTTCCCCGATTGCATCTGTAGCTCGAAGAGATTCGCGAAATCCGGCTCGGTACCGACTACCTCAGCCTTGGTCTCGACATCTCTGTAAGTGACAATGTCCACGTCCTCCATCCTCTGAGGCACCACCGTTTCGACCAGCGGATGGAGATTTCTGAGATTCTCGCAATCCTTCAGAGTTAAACCCTCGGAGAGACGTCGGAGATCTTCCTCCTTGGTCCCCTTCTCCAGCGCTTTAGCCTTCACGATGATGTTTGTCGAACCTAAGAGTTTGATCTGCTCTAAGGCGTCCTGCTTCGCTCCTTCCCCGATGGAGAGCATACCGATGACCGCTGCCACTCCGAAGATAATCCCCAACATGGTCAGGAAGGTTCGGAGCTTATGGCCCACAAGGGAGCCGATACAGATTTCAAACACTTTGGCGTATTTCATCGGATAGATCCCGCCTCTCCTACCCCCCTGAACGACGAGCTCCCCGGGGCTGTCCCCGACCTCCTTGCGAAGGTTGTTCGAAAGCACCCCTCTTTGTCTCCCCAATCCCGGCCTCTTCCTGTTTTCTAGTTGGGTCCGTCAGGCAGATTCTCTCCTCTCCTGAAAGCCCGGAGGTGATGGTCACTTCGATATCGTTTCTGGGCCCGACCTCCACCTCTTGAGGGTGGTAACTGCTGCCCTCGGCGAGGTAAACGATCCTTCTCCCTCCTTTCTCAAAGACCGATTCGATTGGCACCCAGACTGCGTTGGGGATGGTGTCTATGATGATTTCAGTCTTGGCGGCCATGCCCGGTTTTAAGCGCTCGTCGTGGCCCTCCACCGTGACCTCGACATCAAACACCCGGATTTTGGAATCGTATGATTTCGCCTTGGCCAGGGCTCCAATCTTGGTGACCTCCCCGTAGAAGGTCGGCTCCGGGTAGGCGTCCAGCTTTACCTCCACCTTTTGGCCGGTTTTCAGCTTACTGACGTCGACCTCGTTCACGGTGGCCCTGACCAGCATGGTGCTCAAATCTGGCAGATCGATGATCGTCTGTCCCGGCCAGGGTTGATCCCCCTCCTGCATCTTGCCTCTTTGTCCACCCTTCCACACCTCCGGAAAGACCACCAGGCCGGGAATCGGCGCCCTCACCGTCAGATTCTCAATATCCTTTCGGGCATCATCGATCCTCTCCTCGGCTCTGTTGACCTCCACCTCCAACTTCTCGATGTCCGCGCCCAAGCCGGCCAGCTCTGTGTCCACCCGCATCCGCGTCAGCTCCAGCTCCCTTTCCGCCTCCCGCCTGATTAGCGGAGCTTCGAACTCCTTCTCCTTGAAATTCCTCTCCGCCCTCTCCAGATCCAGTTGTAGTTGGTTTTCCTGAAGCTCTTTGTTTCTTTTGGCTTTGTCCAGGTTGGCGTGCGCGATTTTGAGGTTGTCCAGATTGTCCTCCAGGATCTTCTCGGCCTCCGATTTGTCGAACTCCACCAGGAAATCACCCTTCTTGACGTATCTCCCCTCCTCGGCCAGTCTGGTTATGGTCAACCTCCCGACGGCCCTGACCTGAGGGGCGGTAATCGAGACCGACTTCAAAGCCGCCAACTCCCCGGACTCCACCAGCGAGATTCTGAAGACCCCACTTCCAACTTGTATGGTGGCGACGTTCAGCTCCTTCTTCGTGATCATCCCTGCAACCCAGATGATCAGAACGATCGCCACAACGACCAGCACATATATTGTCAAGCGTTTTTTCTTCAAGGCCATCGGACTATCTCTTAATTTTCACCAGATAAAGGACTCTTCTCAACTCTTCGATTTTCAAAATATGAGAGAAAAAGAGGAAAATCAACAAACCCGAAACTGATACCAAGGCAAATCGG
Organism: Candidatus Zixiibacteriota bacterium; assembly: GCA_046759085.1. GTDB lineage: Bacteria > Zixibacteria > MSB-5A5 > DG-27 > DG-27 > DG-27. The sequence goes on along the minus strand of JBHIBM010000091.1, from coordinate 4,067 downwards.
ACCAGGGTCGTGAGAAAGGTCAAACTGGGATCAGACAGGTTGACGACTCCACCTGCGACAGTCACGAAGAGGGACATAAACAAGGAAGCAAGGAGAATCTTCACAACTGTTGGCACCAGGGAAGACCAATCGATTTTGCCGATCTTTCGGTTGAAGAAATAGAGCAGAAGAGAGATGTTGACCAGTGCCGCAACTGCCGTCGCCATCGCCAGCCCCATGTAACTGAAAAACTGCATCAGGATGAGGCTCAAGATGATGTTGGAAGCGACCGCGATGGCCGCCACCACCACCGGGGTTTTGGTGTTCTTGACGGCGTAAAAGACCTGAGAGGTGACTCGAACCGAGGCGTAGGCGAAAAGTCCGGCGCAGTATGGAATCAAAGCCCTGCTGGTGGCAAGGGTGTCGACTCCGGTGAACTCCCCTCGCTGGTAAAGGAGTTTCAGAATCGGGGAGGCGAGGAATATCAGAAAGAGGCTGGAAGGGATGGTCAAAAACAGAGCCAACTTCAACGAATCGTAATAGGTGGAGAGCATCTTATCTCTGTCTCCTGAAGCGGCCAACTCCGAAACCCTGGGCAAAGACACCGTCGCCACCGCCACCCCGAAGACCCCCAGCGGAAAATGCATCAGACGATAGCTGTAGTTCAGGTAAGAGATACTTCCCTCCGGCAACAGAGAGGCTAAAAGAGTGTTAACGAAGATGTTGATCTGAGTCACTCCCACTCCTATCGCCGCCGGGGTCATGAGGGCGATGATTCTTCTCACCCCGGGATCGCGGAAATCGAGGATTGCTCTGTAAACGAAACCGACCCGCCTCAGGAAAGGCAGTTGCAATCCCAGCTGCCCCAGACCTCCGAGAAGCACTCCGATCGCCATCCCCACGATTGGGGGATCGAAGAAGGGGCAGATCAGAAATCCGGCCGCGATCATCCCCAGGTTGAACATCGTGGGGGCGATCGCTGGAGGACCGAAGCGGCCGAAGCAGTTCAGCGTTCCCATCACTGCCGCCGCAAACGCCACCAGGATCAGGAAGGGAAACATGATCCGGGCCATAAGAGTCGTCAGCTCCGCCTGCCCGGCATGCTCCCCGAAGCCGGGCGCAATCAGTTTTACGATCCAGGGGGCCAAAACGATCCCTAAAAGGACCACTACAGCGGTGACCACCAAAAGCCCGTTTATCACCAGGTTGGTCAATCTGAAGGCGGACTCCCTTCCGCGCTTGGTCAGGTGTTCACTGAAGACCGGCACGTAAGCGGAGGATAGAGCTCCCTCGGCGAACAGATCCCGCAGGAGGTTGGGTATCCGAAAGGCAGCAAAAAAGGCGTCGGTATAAATCCCGGCGCCGAAAAGATAGGCGAAGACCTGTTCGCGGAGAAGCCCAAATATCCTTGAGAGAAGAGTCCCACCGCCGACAGTCCCCACCTGTTTTGCGATGAGGTCATCCTTGGGTTCCAGCTGATTCAAATCCATCCTTTCCCGAAAGGGATGCTTGAGGCTAAGCTAATCCTGTCAAAGATTGTGATACCGAAGATACATCTCCTCAAACCGATTGACAAGTCAATTTGCTGAGGTGGTTGACGCTGCCTGCAAGAAACGGTCTGAGTAAAAGCCGCACCTTCACAGTCATCCAAAACGACAGCAAATGTCAAATGACCTTCTAGCGTTCCGCCAGGACCGAAGTCCGCCGAAGGCGGACGTGTCCTGGCGGTTACTGTTCTCGGTTGGATCTACGGCTCCTATGAGACACGCCATTACCTCGATCCTGACCGGACCACAGAACTTGCAGCGGAAACTCATACGAGCCGTATGGCCCTGAGGTTTCCACAAACCAACCGAACCGTAGAGCGGTGAATTTATCACCGCCAACCTCCGGGTCGGTCGCCGGAGGCAATCCGCCTCTGGCGTGATGAACTCCGACCGCTATAGATTATCCTTTGTCCGGTCAGATCCGCACGGAAAGGAAATGGGAAACAGGATCACCTCCAAAAGGCCACAAAGCTCCCGAAAATCGTTGACAACTCCATGTTGAAATGTATATTCACCGGGTTGAGAGTCGAATATAGTTGAAAAGTAGGAGGTATTTTGCCAGCACACAAATCTGCAGCTAAGCGGGTACGGACCTCCCAGGAGGAACGGACCAGAAATCGAGCCTGGAGGTCCCAGGTCAGGGGAGCAGTGAAGACGCTCACCTCCGAGAAGGATAAATCCAAGGCTCAGGAAACCCTGAAGGTGGTCTCCTCAGTTCTGGACAAGGCTACCCAGAAGGGGGCGATCCACCGCAAAGCTGCCGCCCGAGCCAAATCACGCCTGGCGAAGCTGGTGAATGATTTGCCAGAGCCGAAAGCTGAATAACCCCATTAGTTTCAGGTGATGGAAAATCGATCTCCGAAGAGGAATCGCTACAGTTAGCGAATCACCACCGCTGTCTCTTCCCCACTAAACCGAGCAGTCTCGGGTTGCCCAAAATGATTTGTTTGACGACTTGGAACTTGTCAAATCCCGGGACCGCCTTCCCACCAAGCATCCCATCCACCGCTCCGAGGATCTTTTCGAAGTCCTCATCATCTAATTTTGCGTAAAGGTCTTGACAGAAACCGTATAGCTTTTTGTCCCTAGCCTTCCACTTCCGCCATCTCTTCGGATACTCGCAGAGATCGGCCTTCCTCTCCAGGAATTCATTTATGACCTCACCGGCGATCCTGCCGGAGAACAGGGCGTTACCGATCCCGGCATACGTCAAGGGGTCAGCCAGGCGAATTGCACGGCTTTCGAGTTTACTCTCTCGGATCCATCACCCGGCCAATAAACAGGATGCTGTTCGAACCGAGGTCACGAATCAGAAACAGAAACGGGTGATCCGCCCGGAAGACCGGCTGGCTGGGCGGAGCCGATTTCAGGGCTACTACCACTCCTGTCGCCGCGGCAGCCTCAGTGCCCTCTTCGTTCACCTCCACAAAGGCCTTGTGGACCACAGCTGCGATGAAGAGTTCCTTCCTCCCGGTCATGCCGGAAAAGTCAGCTTCCTCGAAGGCATCAGTCATTCCCATTGACTTTAGGGTCTGGTCCAAGCGGAAATCGCAGGTCATCTTGAATTTCGGCAAAGCCACAAGAACCTCTTGTTCGCGAAGTCTCGCCAGCCACTTCTTGAGGTCTCCCGCCGTGAGGGAGGGCTCAAAGTTCCTTATCCCCTCAGTCTCCTTGGGGAGAAAAACGACCATCGACAGGTCTCCGCCGAGGTAAGGCAGTTCCAGAGCCTGGAAATCATCCGTCTCCATATATCTGAATTCCCCGTTCAGATGCATCATGGGGATGTTGACTTTCCCACCGGTCACCAGCGTGAAGGGAGCCTCCTCGGTCAGTTCCTCTTTGAACCGGGAAGCCCAGTAGCCCTTGAAGTAGATGGCGTTGGTCAAAACCAGGCGGGTCCAGCTATTGATAATCCCCGGCTTGAGTAAGTCGGTGATCCTGCCTCGGGTTTCTCCTTCGACCCAGGTGTTGATGGTTCTTCGTGCCGTCTCACTGGCCTTTACGAAATCGACCTGGTTAAGCCCGCCGCCGTAATTTTTCCTGACGAGCTCCCGGAATTCCTCCAGAAATCTGTAACCCTTCTGGCCCCACAAGGCGTTAGCGACGCTTAGCTCATACCGCCTTCCCCCCTGTCTACTGTTAAGCTCCATGAAGAGCTCTCGAAAGGCAGGATGCAGGCCTTCCTGCCCCAGCTCGAAGTGAAGGACCTGCGCCATCTGCCTCTCGGTGCTGCCTCGAGCCCCGGCATAGGTCATCGCCAGTGCGGTCGAGATGCTGTGAGGTGAGAAAAACAGGTTCCCATCTCTGTTCTTCAGCTCGGCGTACAGGTCGAGCGCAAACGCATTATTCCCCTGTACTACCATCTCCCCGTCGGCGGTCGCGGATCCAGTCGCCATCTGGGTGAGAGCCATAGAAACCAAAAGGAACGTCTGAATTATTCCCATTTCAACCTCCCTTTCCTATAAACTTATCTTCAGACAATTGATGTATACGCCTGAGTGGGGTTTTCAACAACGTTGACCTAACGGTCTCAGCTTCTAC
>JBHIBM010000090.1:0-7038 GCA_046759085.1 Candidatus Zixiibacteriota bacterium | reverse complement strand
AGGGTCGGGGGAGGTCTCCATCGGAGAGAGGGAAACATAGCTGAAAAGACCGGTGCAACTCCCGACTGAGACCGAAGGAGGCTGAGAAATCATCGTAAACGTAATCACGGTGGAGCGGCAATTTGCCGGGCTCATAGGTGAAATCCAGGCTCAAGGGGGTCCGCGGCAGAATCCACCAGGGCCACAGGTAGGAAACCGAAAGGCGGTTGCGGTAGTTGTCCCAGTCCGGGATTATTTGAAAGCCAGAGGAGAAAGAGAGGCTCAGCCGGTGCCCGCGTCTCCAGATATTGCGGTTTCCCCACGCTACTGAGGTCTCGAAGGTGAGATCGCGCTCGTAGTCCTGGCCGGCGCCGAGCTTCAAATTCACGTAATTGGATTTTCTCTCTCCGACGGTCAGCAGCATATCTGCCCGGAGAGGGTCGGGGGAGGTCTCCATCGGAGAGAGGGAAACATAGCTGAAAAGACCGGTGGAATATAGATACTGCTGGCTGTCGATGATCTTTCTGCGACGGTATATCTCCCCCTCTTTGAAGGTGACCTCTCTTCTGGCGACGCCGTCGTGAGTCTTGTCCAGTCCTGAAATTTCCAATCTCCCGAAATGGACAAGCTTCCCGGGATCTATGGAAAAAGCTACCGTCGCGGATCTGAAATCTTCAGAAGTCTCCACCCCCACCTGCACCTCCGCATGAGGATAACCGTGGTCGGCGTAAATCTCTTTAATCCCCAGGGCAACTTGGCGAAGCGCGGTCCTATCCAGAGGGGAACCCGGCATGATGGTCTTGAAATTCTTCCAGACCCGGTCGCTGAATTCCCCAATATCCCCGATCAGCTTTATCTCTTCGATTGAAGTCTGGGGACCTTCGTAGATGACCACCTGTAATCGTACACGATCTTCCCGGCTACCGGGCTCGGCCTCGACAGTGGAGGTGGCCTTAAGGTAGCCCTGAGAGTGATAGAAAGAATCGATGGAGGCGGCCTCAGATTGCAGCAGGCGCTCGGTAATTCTCCTCTTTTTCTGGAAGAGGTGATACCAGCGTCTCGCCTCCAACACCATCTGTTTTTTGATTTCTTTGTCACCGAAGTGATAGTTTCCGGTGATATCTATCCTCTCGACGATATTGGGAGCCACACTGCTGCCGGGGAGCTGCCCGGCTTGATTGCAGAAGGCCGCCGGAGCGGAAAGGAATAGCCCCAAAAGGAGGACCATCCCGAATCTACGGGGGACAAACATAAATCCTTAGAACTCCCAATTCATGCTCAGGTCAAAGTGGAAAAACTTGTCCCGGTCGTATTTTCCCTCCAGGGAGAGGCGACGGCTCAAACGATACTCGGCCGCGATCTCCTGGGCGGAGGTGAGGGAGAGACGGCGAGAATAACGCAGATAGACGTTGGGGCTGATGTATTGACCAACGGTGACCTCGGTCTCGCCCAGATCCAGGCTCCGATCTGTCGGAGGTTGGATCAAGAAAGTCTCCACCCCCAGAGTCCTGGCGGCTTGAGTCTCGAAATATTTAGTGAGGTAACCGCTGAAGATTCCTTGAGCTCTCTGGCCCAGAGCTTGGTCGTAACCGACCTGAACACTGTCTTCGTACAGAGGCCGGTTCAGGGCAATCGATTCTAAGATCTCTTGTTGACTCATCTCCCTCTGGGAGGTTTCCCCTCCGACCGCGAAGTTCAGCTGCGGGGCGGATAAAGTACCAGTGATATAAACGTAGTAGGTTCTCTCTCCCCGGGCGAATTCCTCCCTTTCAGAATAGACGGTGCGGATTTGGGTTTCGAAGTCCAACTGCGGGTCGATCTTGGCGATGTTGTCGAAGTTCATCTTGCCGGAAACGATGTCAAACCGGTTCCCGTAAATGAAGGCATTCCCGCGGATGGCCTCCAAGTCTCCCAAGATCTGGTAGCTCCCGAGGTGACGACGAATCTTCAGCTTGCTTCTGAACTCCGCCTCCAGGTCAGCGTTCTTGATCCAGAGGTTGTTGTCGGCGATCACCTCCAGGTTCAAATCCCAGCCTGCGGAGTCAATTGCGGTCGGCAGCTCCCTGGTGTCGGACTGCACCGCCGAGAAGGGCTCCTGATAGAGGAGCTGCTTGATCTCCACCACTCCCGAGACCTCCGGCGGCGAGAAACCCTTGAGGGTTAAGTCGAAATCGGAGATGGCGCTGAAATCAAGGTAGACATGGTTGAGGGGTACATTTTCCCCGGAGAGCGCCAGATTGTAATTGAAAGTGTCAAGGTCTAAAACCTCCACTGTCCCGGAGAGGGCGATTTTGCCGACCTTCTCTTTGCGGGGGAACAGCGAACCCCAAAACCTCTGGAATATGCCAGCGGAGGTGGTCGGCTGCAAATCCAGATTGCCATTGACTGCCTCCACATAGATGGTGTTGTTCTCCAGGCGCAGCTGCGCCTCTAGATCGTATATCGGCTCCAAGAAATCGGCCAGCTTCAAAACCCCGTTGTTGAGGTTCAATCTCCCCTCGAATTGCGGGCGCTTCAAGGTGCCAGAGACGGCCACGTCCGCCTGAAAATCTCCGAAGAGGTACTCCAGCTCCTCTATCAGGGTGCTGAACATGCTCAACTGCTCGCCCCGAGCCTGCAGGAAGAATCCGAGGGGCTTAGCCTCCAGACTCGGCGCCTCTCCCCCCAAAGAGAGGTTGACGGGGATGAAGCCGGAACCGCTGTAGTCCTCCACCTGGTGCCGCAATCTGATGTTATGGAAATCCAGAAGTTGATTACGGTAGCTCAGATCCAGGTTCAAGACCCCCATCTCCACCCCCTCCAGGTTCAGGCTGTCGACTCGAACCGAGGCGGCCACTGTCGGGGAATTGAAATCGCCTCCGATCTCTCCGGAGAAGGAAACCTCTCCGAGAACGCTTAAAGAGGGGAGTAATAGATTGGTGAAGGGGAAGATGTCAATCCCTTCCCCCTTTAACGTCAAATCAAAAGTCTGGTCTTTGCCCAACTTCCCGCCTATGGAGACCTCCCCCCCGCCAACGGTGAACTGGCACTCTTTTAGCTCGATATCCTGCTCTCCTAAGAGAATCAACTGTCGCCCCCGAGAGAAGATGGGAGTCTGATCGAAAAAGAGATTCAGGTATTTTAGGTACAGTTCTCCGGGCTTTTCCCCCTCATTCAACTTGCCAGCGAACTCCAATTTCACATCGTTGCCAGTAACCGTCACGGAGTCGAAATGATAAAGCTCGCCGTCAACCCCCATGAAGGCCTCAACTGCAGCTACAGGAATAGACCAGGCCGAGCCCCCGCCGGATCGGAGACGAACCTCCCCCCGCCTCTGTGAGAGGAAGCTGTCCAGAGACAGATCCAGAAAAAGATCCGAACTGTAGAATTCGTAAGCCCAGCAGGAATCCGAGCGGAGATGTCCCCGGAGGGTGAAATCCTGGGTCTTCCCGGTCAGGTTGAACTCCGCCCAGGCCCTGCCACCCAGATCGGTTATGAAGATCTGCTGGTCGAAGTCATTCAAATCCTGCAGTTCTGCATATCCGCTCAGATCGATGATTCCATCATATTCTAAGTAGCCGTTGACGCCGACCTTGGTCTTCTTATAGGTGGCTTGGAATCCGCTCAGGAACTGCAATCTCTGGGTGCTTATGACCATATCTCCAGAGGCAGCCTGGAAGCTGAATTCGTCGATCCCCCCCGCTTCTAAGTCGCAGGAGAGCTGCATCTCCATCTCTCTTTGGGTCAGGCCTCGACCCCTCATCTCCACATAACCGGAGAAGTCACTCTCGAGCTTCCCGGAGATCAGCTTCACGAGATTCAGGTGTCGAGTTTGCCCCCGGAAAGCGTACGTTTCCGGCCTAGTGGCTAAGTCGAGGTACCCGCTCCCGGACATCGGCGCCTCGAAAATACGCCCCTCAATGGAGGCGACGTCTATCCTCCCCTGTGAACAGCTGTATTCGGTCTTCACCTCCTCAAATTTCTTCCCCATGAAGACTCCATCGAGTTTGGCCTGGCCCCCGAATTTTCTCAGATCACCGGCAACCTCCCCGTCGACCGAGACGACCCCGGTCAGATTCGGCTTTATGAACTTCGAGATTTCAAAAAAGGAGACCTTATTCCCTTTCACCACGAAAGAGAAATTGGGGGATGGAAGCTGATTGAGACTTCCGCTTAAGGCAAAATCGGACTCACCGGTCTTGATCTGCAGTTTGTCAATGCAAAGCAGATCTTTTGCGATTCTGATATTCCCAGACAGCTTCTTGAGTACCAAATCCTTGGTCAAGAATTTGAAGGAGAGGCTGTCGATGTCGAGCCGGAGAGTATCGACTTCTCCCTTGAGCTTCGCAGACAGATTGATGAACTGAAAATCGGAGGCAGCCTGATGATCGGCAAGCGAGAAAGCCCCCTCTCTAATTTCCAACGAACCCACCTCCAGGGGCGGGTAGCCCTTGGCGCCTCCATCGCCCGATCCGAACCTGGGAGGGAGAATCAGCCGGCCTTGCTGGTCTCTCTCCAGAACTATCTCGGGACGGTCGATCAAGATCGCCGCGAATCTCCACCTGCCTCTAATTAAGTCCTTGAGTTGATAGTGCAGCTTTAGCCTCTCTATATGACCGATTCGATGCCACTTTCCGTCTCTGGAGAAGGCAAGCTCGACATCTGACACTCTCAGAGCAGGCCAGATTCTGCGGTCGAGTTTACCAACCGTTACCCTGAGACCGTACTTTTTCTCGAGGTTTTTTCTGATGAAACCGTTCAGCTGATCCTCGGGGAGGTCGGTCCCGAAGTAGAAGGAGGCGATAATCCCCAGGACAATCACTATTGAGAGCAAAAGTCCGAAAGTGACTTTTAAGCCGGAGGGCATATCTATAATATACTCTTAGGTCACCTCCCAGTTTTTCTGAGAGAACGAGATCATAATAGCAAAATGCCCTCTAAAATCAAGACGAATTGTGACTCACCATCTTGCAGATGGTGAGTGGTGAATCGTCAATTGTAAATAGTGAATAGCCCCCAACCCCTGTTTCCTGTCTCCTGTCCCCTGTTCCCTGATTGCCGGTTGCTACTTCCCCAATTGACGAGACTGTATTATACTACTGCAAAACTCGTAGGCAGGATATGGACACCTTGACTCATGCCCTGACCGGCGCCGTCATTTCCAATTTGGGTTTCAAGAAGGATACTGCCGCTGTCACCTTCACGCTGGTGACGGCCTCGGTTCTGCCGGACATAGATTGGGCCTCGCGATTTTTCGGCATCGCCGCATATTTGAAGTATCATCGGAGCTTCACCCACTCCCTCCCGGGAGTCATTTCTCTAACGATAATATTGACCTTGATCGTGAAGCTTTTTTTCAGGAGGGCGGATTCGAGAATGACATTTCTTCTATCACTCTCCGGGGGCCTTTTCCACCTTCTCATGGACTTGATCAATCCATACGGGACTCAGGTTTTTTACCCCTTCCTCTCAGAGAGGTATGCCTGGAACTGGGTGACGGTGGTGGATCTCTTCATCACCATGCCTCTCGTCCTCTGTCTGCTCTTGATACGCTTCGTCCGACTATCGTCTGTCAAGACTGCTTCGGTGGCACTGGGGTTTGTGATTCTGTTCATCTCTAGCAAAGGGATCTGCCACCAGATAGCCTTAAAGCAGCTAAACGAACTCTCCCGGCCAGTGGAAGAGACCTTCAAGGTGGCGGTCTATCCCGACTTCTTCTCTCCCTTCGTCTGGAACGGAGTGGTAGAGACCGATAGGGCTTACCGGATTGTCAGCCTCAACATCTTAAGATCTGAATGGTCAATTCCTGAGGACTACATAAAACCAGAGAGAACCGAATTCACTCAATCGGCAGAGAAATCCCTCTTGGTCAAAAACTATTTAGAATTTGCCCGACATCCGCTCCTGTATTACCAGGAGGTTGATGGCTACCATTTTGTCAGTTGGCAAGATTTGGGTTTCGGTCTGAGGGGGAAAAGAGGGTTAGTGGTGTTGGTGATCTTAGACTACAATGGGGAAATCCTGTATGAGCATTTCTCCTTCATTGATCCGAAGCTCCGTCCCGAACGGGTGAAAAGGCTAATTGAGAAGGTTGCGAATCCGTGAAGCGCTCCCAAAAGAATAGGGCGGACTGTATAGCTCCGCCCTAGTTTCAACTGAAATCGACCCGAAGGTCAAATCCTACTTCACCAAGATCATCCTTCTTACCTCGGAGAGGTCCCCCGCGCTCAACTTGTAGAAGTAAATCCCCGAGGAGACCCCGGAGGCATCCCAGACCGCACTCCTGCGCCCAGCCTCCTGGTAGGAGTTCACCAAGGTCTCGACCAGCTGTCCCTGGAGATTGTAAACCTCCAGCTTCACCCCTGTGGGTTCCGACAGCTCGTAGTCTATGGTGGTAGTGGCATTGAAGGGGTTGGGGTAGTTGCCGATGAACCCAATGCCAACCGGCAGAAGTTCTTCTGAGAACTCCAGTCGATCTTGCTCCGGAAGGATGAGGGGCCCGCTTCCTTCGCTTTCTCCCGGCTGTTTGGCAACCTGGAAGTAAGCGGAGTCCAGAACCATCCAGGGGTACTCGCCAACGTAGGCAATGTGGTCGTAGTATCCCGGAGGCACATACCCTGGGACCCTCTCCCGGACCTTGGTGTAGATGAGAGTGTCGTTCGCAGCTATAACCAGATCCTCTATTAGTCTCACCGGACCGTAATAACCTCCGTCGGGGAGATGCACCTTGGTCCACAGATCGACTGTCTGAGGCTCCGCCTCCTGGTTATGAACACCTACCCAGTAGGAGAAGCGTCCACCTTCCGGAGGAATAACCACCGGACGATTATAGGCGCCTATCTCGATGTCTAGCGATGGCGGCGGGTATACGAATGGGTTTGGGTAGGCAAGATAGAGCACCGGATTCTCCGTATCCTGCCCTTCCCCGTTGGGCGCTCCTCCGGCGTCTTTATCGTTGATGAAGACGATGTGGAGGCTGTCGTCCACAACCTCTGCCAGGGAGGACCAGTGATCGCTGTCGCACTCCCCGGTGAGACACTCCGGGGAGGGGGAACGGGTAATATTGACCGGAATTCCCCA
>JBHIBM010000089.1:0-7058 GCA_046759085.1 Candidatus Zixiibacteriota bacterium | reverse complement strand
AGGTGGCTGTTAACCACCCTGTCGCTGGTTCGAGTCCGGCCGCGGGAGCTTTTCTTGGCAATCGGCAGAACCTCCGAGGGTCTGGACAACTGGTGAGATTGGCGGATTGAGGGCTCCCTCGCGTCGAAGCTACGGCCTTTGCATACTGCACTCACAGCCAGCCGACGACCGCCTAATGGAACTGCACACAAGATCAAAAAACGGTTGCAAAATTTCCTAATCTCTTTAACTTAAGGGTGAAAAGAAGTACCCGGCTCAAAGGGGAGAAGGTGGGTAGGAGCATCGACAGATCACTGATTCGAAAACCGGCAGTTGCTGGGAGTTTCTATCCTTCGGACTCTGTGGAGCTCTCCAAGATGATTGCCGGATTTCTCAGCAAGGTCACCAAAAGGGGGTTCGGCGACAGGCTAGTAAGTGTGATTGCGCCGCATGCGGGATATGTTTACTCTGGACAGGTGGCGGCCCATGCTTACAAAGAACTGGAAGGGCTAGACTTCGATACCGTTTTCGTCATCTCTCCCAGCCATAGTGCCTATTTTCGTGGAGCCTCGGTTTATGAGGGTGGAGCTTACCAGACTCCTCTCGGGGAGGTCACCACGGATGTGGTGTTAGCAGAAGAGTTAGCCTCGCTGTCGAAGGTGGTGGAAATCTCGGACGAGGGACATGCCTCGGGATCTGGTCGGGGGGAGCATGCCCTGGAGGTCCAGCTCCCCTTCTTGCAGATCGTGTTGGGTAATTTCAAGCTGGTGCCGATCGTCATGGGGGAGCAGGATTTGACCACCTCAGAGGCCCTGGGCAAGAGCATCGCGGTGGTAGCCTCTGGCAAGAGGGCCCTGATCGTGGCCAGCTCAGACCTCTCCCACTTTCATCCCTCCGAGGCCGCAGAGAGATTGGACCAGGTGGTTATTGATGATTTCAACGGCTTCGATCACAGGCACCTCGCCGGTGACCTCGCCAGAGGCAGAGCCGAAGCCTGCGGAGGTGGGCCCATGGTTGCCGCCATGACGGCTTCAAAGGAGCTGGGCGCCACTCGATGTGAGACCATCAAATATGCTCACTCCGGTCATGTTTCCGGTGATTACTCCAGCGTGGTGGGATATATGGCCGGGGTGATTTACAGTAGGTGAAGATGGAGGCAGAGAAAGAGTATAAGCTCAGCCAGAGTGAGAAGGAATTCCTCCTCAGATTGGCGTCAGATTCAATCAGGAGTCGCCTGGAGGAGTCGCCTTCGCCCGGACACGAAATCACCTCCGAGACCGTGAAGCAGAGGCGTGGGGCATTCGTCACCCTGCACAAACATGGTCGCTTGCGAGGTTGCATCGGTTACATCCAGGGGATTAAACCGCTTCACGAGGCAGTTATCGACATGGCCGAAGCCGCCGCCTTCGACGACCCTCGCTTCCCTCCGGTGAGCCGAGAGGAGCTGCCAGAGTTGGATTTAGAGATATCGGTTCTCTCACCTCTGAGAGAGGTCGAGAAGCTAAGCGAAATCCAGATCGGTAGGCACGGCTTATACGTCACCCTGGGCGCTTTTTCGGGGCTGCTTCTACCTCAGGTGGCCACCGAAAATGGCTGGAATCGAGAGACCTTCCTGGAGCAGACCTGCCTGAAGGCGGGACTGCCGCCGGAGGCTTATAAAGACAAAGATGCAAAGCTGTATCTCTTCTCAGCAGAGGTCTTCAGTTAACATTTGATAAAAATCTTCACTTCCGAAATTCTCCCAAACCATGCTCTTGAGCTCGAAAACTAAGTCCCCCCTCGACCAGACTCAGAACGACTATTCCAGGCCCAGCCGGGGAGATCAGGCTGGAAAGAGAAATCCCCCCTACCCATGGTCCCAATCGGCGGACTCAGAAAAGCTCAATCTCGGCGGAGGTCAATCTGGATAATAGAGAAGCTCAGACGACGTTTGTGAGGCTGAGAAGATACTCGCTGGTGCTGTTGGTCTCCCTTTTCATCTTCTGGGCTTTCTTACACTTCTATCTGAGAGGTGTCTCCCAGAGGCCAGAGGAGATATACACTGTGCTTCAGGATTCTCCCAGGACCTCTCTTGGCTCCAGCATAATAGAGGGTGAAATCAGAAAGAACGTTCCTCTTTTCGAAGAGCTCCTCAGGCAGGGTCTCTCGCATCCAAAAGTGGCTCTACTCACCGAGAGTTTGGGAATAATCTTCGATCCCCGCAAAGCCAAGCCCGGGGAGAAATACAGAGTCCATTTAGTCGGAGAGGATTCGATCTCCCACTTCGAGTACCTTCCCGGGGGCTTGTATAAATATGTGGTATGGTCAACTCCAGATGGTTATATGCCCGCCCTGGAGGCCAAAAAATGTGGCTATTCCCTCAAGGCTCTGTCTGCGGAGGTGAGAACCTCACTCTGGGAGGCTATCTCTTCGCAGGGTGAAGGTGCCCAATTGATTCTCAAATTCGCAAACATCTTCGCCTGGGAGATCGACTTCCTGACCGACCCCCGTCCGGGAGACCGCTTCACAATCATCTACGAGGTCTATGGGATGGAAGACGAAGAACCGATCTACGGTGAGGTAATCGCCGCCCACTATAACCTCTCCGACGAGGATCACTATGCTTTCCTGTACCAAGACCCGGAGGGGCGGCGTGATTACTATAACCTGGAGGGGAACTCCCTGCGTCGAACCTTACTTCGTTCGCCACTCAATTATGGACGCATATCCTCCGGTTATTCCTTTGCTCGATTTCACCCCATCTATAAGATCTGGCGTCCCCACCTGGGAGTGGATTATGCTGCTCCGGTCGGTACCCCGGTGGTCTCAGCGGGAGATGGAGAGGTTAGCTACCTCGGTTGGAAACGTGGCTTTGGCAAATATGTGGAGGTGAAACACCCTGGTGGAATTGTCACCTCTTACGGGCATCTGAGTCGATACGGGAAGGCAATCCGCGCCGGGAAGAGGGTCAGGCAAAATCAGATAGTCGGCTATGTCGGCAGCACCGGTGACAGCACCGGCCCCCATCTCGATTACCGCATAAGAATCCACGGGCGCTACGCAAACCCCTTAAGGGTCAAATTTCCTCCGGCGAAACCGCTCAAGGAGGTCTATCTTGAGGACTTCAAACTTCACGGCCGCGATCTGCTGTTCGCGCTGAAGCTACTGGAAACTCCAACCGCGGGAAAATCTCACCTGTTCACGACCTTAAACGGTTCAGCAGATTTCCCCCTCTCCCCTTAGTCATCCCACTTGCGCAGATAAACAGGGTCAGGCCCAGGGCCAAGACCGCGGCCCCGGTCATGAATGTGACCTTTAAGCCGAAGGCCAGGGCGATAGCGCCGATAATAGGTCCTGCCAGGACTTCGCCTCCGGAGGTGACCAAACTGAAAAACGAGATCGCGGTGGCCCTCTGTGCGGAGGGGATGTAACGATTAATGGTGTCCAGCAGAAGCGGTCTCTCCCAGCCCTTGAAAACCTCCAGGAAGATGAATGCCAGGACAGCCATCACCACCTCCCCGGAAAGCGCAAACCCCAGGATTGTGACGATCTTTATAGCCTCGATAGTCCCCAACAGACGCACCAGGCCTTTTGCGCTCAGCCTTCTGGACATTACCCTGCCGACCGAGAGGATCACCACCAGCGAGGCCAAGATCAACATCCAGCTGAAATAGCGGGGATCGAGTGAGAAGAGATCGAAAAGATAGATCTGATAGTACTGGTCGACGGTCTCGCCGGCGAACGCTATGAAGAGCGAAAAAACAACCAGAAGCAGTACTATCTTCGTTGCGGTGATAGAGTTAAGCCCTCCGGTGAGGGTCTCTCTCAATTTCAAGGGGAAGCGCTGAGACCCCTTGTCCGATAGACGATCATATTCCGGCATATACCTCAGAAGGTAGAAGCCAGAGGCCAAATGAAATACGGTGAAGGGCAAAAAGACCAGGCTCAGGAAGTAGTGTCCCCAGAAACCGCCGAAAAGGATCCCCAAGAGGAAACCGAGACGGTTGAACTTCTCCCCCCTAGCGAAGGTCTGGCTCTGCTTGTCTCCCTCTCCAACCGCCTGCAGGTTGTCAACCATCCAGGCCTCCAAAGCCCCGGTCTTCAGAGCCTCACCAAATCCCTGGGTGGCCTCCGCGATGGCGAAGAGCCAGAAACTCGGGGAGAGTATGAAAATCAAGCCTGCGAGAGACTGAAAAAGATGGGAGGAGATTACAGATTTCTTTCTGCCGAAAATGTCGGCGAAAGCACCAGTGGGAACCTCAAAGAGCAGAATGCTCCCCTCGAAAATGGAGGCCAAAACTGCGATCTCTAACAGGTTCAAGCCCCGACTCCAGAAGAAGAGGACATAGGCGGGAAGAATTGCTCCAAGCGCAAGACCATACAGCCCCCGGGCGAGATAGTAAGATCCGGTTACTCGCTTAAGACGATCTTCCTCGGAGAATGACTTCACAAGATCAACCTAACAACTCAGATTTTGACCATTATAAACGAAAGTCGAGGGGGAGACAAATCAAAGTCCACCTCCCCAGAAAGGTCTATGCTTTATGTAAATCTGTTTCGGCCACCCTTTCTGTTCTTGACAGACAAATCGACTCCACTTATATTCGCAGGTAAATTGGATTTCCACTCGTCTACCTGAGAGGAGAGATGATGTTTCAGAAGCTGTTTGTATTCATTTTGGTTGCGCTTCTGGTTTCTTTGAGCTGCGGCAAGGGCGAAGCCCCCAGGGAAGAGGCTGAAACCCCAGCAGTTACTGAAGCCGAACCCGAAGCCGCACCGTCAAAACCGGAGGTGACAGAAAGTCTCGTCAAGGCCGCCGGTTTGCCCACCGTCCCTGGTGGCTATACGGTTCAGCTGGGGGCTTTCCGGGACAAATACGTTGCCCAGGATATCGCCTCTCAGATGATCTCCCGGGGATATAAGGGCTATGTTCAAAAAGCCCAGATTGCGACCATCGGTTTGGTGTACCGGGTGCGTGTCGGTGCCTACGCCACCCAGGATAAGGCGCGGTCAGTGAAAAGGGAGATCCTGAATAGATATACAATGGAGGGCTGGATCGACCACTACGTCCCCCCCAGCGAGACCCCGGTGAGGGTGTCTTAGCCATCTGGGGACTGACATTTTTCTCTGATCTCGGCATCAATTCTTGAATTCCCTGAAGAACATGGGGGATTGGGTTGCAGGCGAATCTGTCGGCAGTATGAACTAGCGGCTTTGCGATTTCTGCAGGTTCGAGTTGCGCTTGCCTCTCGGCAACTCCTCGGTGGTCGCGCTGCAATTCTGGTAGTATTTCTCTAATTCGTCTGGTCTGCTCTCCACGGAGTCAAACCCGAATCGATCCCGTCGCTTCTGAGACCGAATTCGTCAGCCAATCTCTTGGCGAGGTCGGTGTCATCAACGTAAACCCAGTCATAGACTTGAGATGCCTAATCTGTGCGTTCACCAACAGAGAACCGGCCATTTCCGTTGCGCTACCCCTCAATATTTGACCTTGACAAATCCCGAAAAGTGGTTATATAGATTAAGGAAAGGTTAGTTGGACCCATGTTGGAATACGTGGCGTCTATCTGCTCAATCTTGTGCTTAAGGAGGTGGTCGGTCACAGTTTTCGAGTTTGTTGAAAGGTCAACCTTACAGAGGAGATTCTCAGATGTACAAAAGATGTGTTCTTTTTTTGGCTCTGGTGATGGTCGTTCTGGTGGCTTTCTCAAGCCAGGCCATCGCCTCCAAGATGACCAAAATCACGATTCAAGAGGGGATGCAGAGGGAAAAACTGATAAATCCCAACGATCTTCCCTACACAACTGGGCAGGGAATCCCCTTCCAGCCGGGAGCAATCTTGGACTCGCCGGGTGAGCTGGTTGGCACCTCCCACTACGACTACCAGACCAACAGCTCCACGGGTAACCGTGTTGTCAAAGACGACATGGGCGGAGTTCACGTTGTCTGGATGAACGGGATCGACTTCTGGTCGGGCAACCGCTGGGTTTACTACAACTTCAAGGAAGAAACCGGCGCCTGGATCTGGCCGGCTGAAGGCACCCAGGTCAACACCACTCAGGGTGCCGGTTACACCCAGTTAGTTGTTCTGGCCGACGGTCGGGCGGTGCCCGTCTACCATAGCTCTGGAAACGATCTTTTCACCTGTATCGGACTTGATGTTCTCCGTGGCTTTGGGTCCTTCACCGAAATTGACGTTCCCCAGGTCTCAGGCGAATTCGATTACTACTGGCCCTATGCAACCGCCGACCGCAGCGACCGCATTCACATCGTCTCCACCGAAATGACCGGTGTCGCTGGAGACCCGCATGCGTTCATCTATACCAGCTCCGCTGACGAGGGGAACAGTTGGTCTGACCCGGAGATAGTGGACACCACCATGGATCTCTCTTCTGTTATGACCTCCTCCCGGGTCTCGGACAAGGTCTGTATTGCATACACTCGCCCCAGAACTCTCATTGATCCCAACCAGTACAACAACGATATGGTCTACATCGAGTCTGTGGACGGCACCACCTGGGATTGGGCTGATATAGTCAACGTCACTAACTACCAGTACGAAGATACCCTCCGGGCTTACTGTGATTGCGACGCCGTTTACGATTACAACGACAATCTGCATCTGTTGTGGAACACCCCTTATTACGATGAGGCCGGTGGTTTCATCTCCGTTGCTGAGTGTCTGTTGTGGCACTGGTCCGAAGCAACGGGCCTGAACTTAGTGGCCAATGGCTGGTGGGTCTCGGCACCTGGTGCCTGGAACCGCTCCATCTCTAAGATGTCGTTGGGAGTGAATCAGAATAATGTCCTCTTCGCTCTCTGGACACAGTTTACGGATGATGATAAGTCGGTCGCTGCCTGGTCTAACGGGGAGCTCTACACCAGCTACTCCACAAACGGTGGCGTCACCTGGAGCACACCTGAGAACATCACCAACACTCCGACCCCCGACTGCTGGCCCGGCGAGTGCGACAGCGACCACTGGTCCACACTGGGAGAGGAGGTTGACGAAAACCTCCACATCATCTACACCAACGACAAGGACGCTGGCGGGATTCCCCAGACCGAGGGAGTCGATACCGAGAACCCGATGATGTATC
>JBHIBM010000088.1:0-7078 GCA_046759085.1 Candidatus Zixiibacteriota bacterium | reverse complement strand
CATGGGGAGGGGTTGGGGAAGGTTTTTGAAATCTCCCCAGGCACCGCCGCAAGCACGGTAGCCGAAAACATGATCGTTAGTAGTAGTGCTTTGAACATCGATACCTCCGTATCAAGAGTTTGGACAGTATTCATCTCTAGGCAATTATAAGACCGTTTGAGATCTTTTTCAAGACATTATCACCGGGCGATTCAGCTCCCTGCTCAGGGGAGATACATTTGCTCACTAAAAGGTCTCTGATGCTGGTCAAAGATAATTGTTGAAAAAGTTGACAAATTTGACGATAATAAAGGAGGAGCCGAAACCGTAGCCGGACCGATCGGTGCCGCTCTGATTCTCACCCAGAGACGGTGACTCGATCCGGGGCGAAAGATATATCATTACCAGTAACAGATGAACCGTCGGTTATATGCAGACCGCTGCACGGGAGGCGTAAAATGAAAATGACCACCAGGAAAGAGCAGCTCTATAATACAATGCTCAGGTTTGAGAAGGTGTTCTTTCCAGAGTCCTTGAAAAACCGATTGTCGGACACGGAGACCGAGGCCGGTTCCTTGACAACTGACCTGACCAAGGAGTCTAGGGCCAAGGTCAGACGCAGGCTGATTCTCAAACAGACAAGGTCAGCATAAGACAATAGCTTAGGACTCCCGGGACATCATCCGAATCTCCCCATAGAAACGGTCAAGCTGTCGGAAACGGCAGAGCAACAAAGACCCTTTTCACATTTCTCAAATTCCTGTCAGCCAACCGTTCAGCATATAGATTGTCAAGAGACTGGGACTTTTGCGGGAGAACTCCCCTCTCGATTCACTCTCCATAGGACGGTTCACAAACGAAGGAGAATCAGCACAACGGAGTGGCGGCGCACAGCACCCCTTGCGAGACTGCCTTCTTGATCGAATCGTAAGCCCGCTTTTATGTTGACACTCAAATTGGCGGCTGTTAAATTGATTTTTCAAAAGAGAAACCCGGGGAAATGAACCTGCCCAACAAGCTCACCCTGAGTCGAATCATCTTGAGCCCCATCTTCATGGCGCTCTTTTTGATAGACAACCTCTACACCCGCTATTTGGCTTTGTTGGTCTTCTCCCTGGCAGCCTTAACCGACGTTTATGATGGTTACTTAGCCCGAAAGACCGGAGTCATCACCAACTTCGGGAAGTTCATGGACCCCTTGGCGGATAAGCTCTTGACCTCCATGGCGTTTATTTCCCTTGTGGCTTTGGGCTACGCCAAGGCCTGGATGATAATCGTGATCGTCGGGAGGGAGTTTTTCATCACCGGGCTGCGTTCGATCGCGGCCTACAAGGGGATAGTGATTTTTCCCTCAATTCTGGCGCAGGTGAAGACGGCCTCTCAGATGTTGGTGATATTCATTATCCTGGTCTTTATCAATCTGAAGATGACCCTCCTTCCGGCCGGTTACAACTGGACAATTTTCACCAGCCCCAAGATGATGAGATTGTTTGACGGGATGATTCTGATCTGCGTGATCCTCACCGTGGCGACAGGCATAGACTATCTGGTCAAAAACGGTGCCATCCTGAAGGGGGTCTTACGTTGACAGTGAGGGAGAGTTTGCCGGCGACAGAACCGCTACCTATCACCTCCACCCGCAGGGGGCTGGTGGCAAGATTCCTGGCAACCGCTTGCTTTTCCGGTCATCTCCCCCTTGCCCCCGGCACCTGGGGAGCGCTTCTGGCTTCAGGATTGGCCTATCTATTCCTGCCGAGCTATTGGGTGTGGCAACTCTCGGTGATATTTGCTATATTTCTCTTAGGTGTATGGGCTTCGACCGAAGCGGAGAAATTATACGGTCACGATGGTCGCCCGATTGTGATTGACGAGGTGTCAGGGATGTTAGTGGCCCTTTTCCTTCTACCTCAAACCGTTGTCCTATATTTAGTTGCCTTTGTTCTCTTTAGATTCTTCGACATAGTCAAACCGCCACCTTCTCGGCGCCTAGAATCTCTGCCGGGCGGGTGGGGGGTAATGATGGATGATCTCATAGCCGGAATCTACGCTTTTGTGGGTATGCGGCTTCTGTTGCTCTTGAGGTGAAGGGGAAGCGAGGAGGCATAACCGATAATTGCGGCAGTTAGAGTTTGTTCGTCGTTGCAGTATTTGGCCGAAATGGTCAAAGCGGCATCGGTTCAGTTCAGCTTGCAGATTGGAGGAGAAGAGGAAAAATGACAGCGTTGAAAAAAACCGCCCTGGTTCTCGTCTTGTCTCTGGTCTGGTTTACGGCATCCGGTGCGGGAGAGTGGAAAAAGTCGGCCGATCTCGGGTTGGCCTTAACCCAAAGCAACTATAACGACGCCTGGACCGGTGGGGAGGCGGGGGCAATAATCTGGGTGTTCAATGCAAATCTTTCCGCCGAGAGGCAACTGAGCCCAAAGATGAATACCGCAAATGCGGTAAAACTATCCTTCGGGCAGAGCCACATCCAGGACAAGGAGTCCAAGGAATGGGCCCAGCCAGAAAAATCCTCTGATCGGATTTTTCTGGAATCGGTTATGCGTTTCACTCTGGGCGGATATGTCGATCCCTATCTGGGCTTCACCTTTGACAGCCAGTTCCTAGACGCCAGCGTGACGGAGGTCAAGCGGTATGTCAATCCCATCCTTCTGACGGAGTCGGCTGGTATATCTCGCCTGTTCGCGGAAACGGAACAGTCGAAGCTACTGTCGCGCTTGGGGTTTGCGCTTCGTCAACACCTGGACAATACGGTCGTAAGCATCATACCAGAGGAGACCAAGAGGGAAACCACCACCGACGGCGGCCTCGAATGGGTTACCGACTTCAATCACATCTTTTCCGAAGGACCGATGAACTACGTCACCAAACTCCGGATTTTTCAGGCCTTCTTCAACTCCGAGAAGGAGGAACTGCGGGCGCAGGGTAAGGAAGACTACTGGAAAGCCACGGATATGGCCTGGGAGAATAACTTGTCAGCGGCGGTCTCCAAATATATCCAGGTCTCCCTGTTTCTGGAACTGCTCTACGATAAGGAGATTGATAAGCGGGGTCGTTTCCGACAGACCCTGGCTCTGGGGTTGGCGTACAAGATGTTCTGAGGTTGACAGTAACTCGAGAACGGGTATTTTACGTACTCCGGCCTGGTCTGGACCGCGAACTCTTCGAGGGGAGAGACACGATGACGAAATGTGTGATTGATCAGATGGTCACTTCTGGCACCGGATACGGCTTACAGGTTGTCGGTGTGAAGTTGATGATAATCTATCTGAAGGCCCAAGAGGGTGTGGAACCGTTATGAATAGGCTGCTGATCGTTTCGAACAGATTGCCTGTCAGCGTCCAGAAGAGAAAGGGGGAGATGCATTTCTCCCGCAGTGTGGGTGGGGTGGCCACCGGTCTGGCTTCGTTCTACGAATCATACAATAGCGTCTGGATAGGATGGCCCGGAGTTTTGCTGAGCGAGCTCAAGGGAGAGAAGAGCGAGGTCGAGAAGAGACTGATGTCGGCGTTCAAGTGCCACCCGGTTTTCCTCTCCTCAAACGATATCGAGAAGTACTATCACGGCTTCAGCAATAAGACCCTCTGGCCCCTGTGCCACTACTTCACCCAGTATGCGGTCCACGACAAAAGCTTCTGGCAAGCTTACAAACGCGTCAACAGGCACTTTTGTGACGCCGTTTTGGAAATCGTAAGGCCCGGGGACATCGTCTGGGTGCATGATTACCATCTGATGCTCCTTCCCAGGCTGTTGAGGGAGAAGCTGCCGGATCTCAGCATCGGCTATTTCCATCACATACCTTTTCCCTCCTTTGAGCTGTTTCGCTTGCTTCCCTGGCGCTTGGAGATCTTAGAGGGTCTTTTAGGAGCGGACGTTGTCGGTTTCCACACCTATGATTACGGCCGTCACTTCTTAAGCAGCGTGCATCGTTTGTTGGGCTGCGAATACAGTATGGGTCAGGTCACGGTGGGCGATCGGATTGTTAGGGTGGACGCCTTCCCGATGGGGATAGACTACGAGCGATTCTCGAAGGCCAGCGGCGATCCCGAGGTGAGAGGGGAGATAAACAAGTTCCGAAAGAAAATCGAAGACCGCAAAGTGATCCTATCCATCGACCGTCTGGATTACACCAAGGGGATTCCTGAACGTCTGGAGGCCTTCCACACTTTTCTGGAGAGAAATCCAGAGTATAAGGAGAAAGTGATCTTTATCCTGGTGGCGGTGCCCTCCCGATCACAGGTGGAACTTTACAGATTGCTGAAAACCCAGGTAGATGAACTTACCGGCAAGATCAATGGAGAGCATGGAACTATCGGTTGGATGCCCATCTGGTATCTTTACCGTCTTTTGCGTTTTCCCACTCTGGCGGCCCTTTACAGCATTGCTGACGTCGCCGTTGTCACTCCCCTCCGGGATGGAATGAACCTCATCGCAAAAGAATACGTGGCCACTAAAAGAGAGGGGAAAGGGGTTTTGGTACTCAGTGAAATGGCCGGAGCCGCGAAAGAATTGGGGGAGGCAATAATAGTCAACCCCAATGACAACGCAGAGGTGGCAGGAGCTATTGAGAAAGCCCTGGAGATGTCAGAGGAGGAACAGATAGAGCGCAATAGAGTGATGCAGAAGCGGATTAAGCGGTATAATGTAGTACGATGGTCGGAGGAGTTCATAAATAGACTGATTTACACCAAAAGGCTCCAGAAGGAGCTGCGCGCCAAGATACTGACTCCCCAAATGCAAAGGAGATTGATCGCCGATTATGGTAAAGGTAGAAGGCGACTCTTATTGCTAGATTATGATGGCACTCTCGTTCCCTTTTACGGAGAACCAGAGAAGGCAAAGCCTGGAGAGGAGCTTTTAAAGTCGCTCCGAGAACTTGCGGAAAATCCGAAAAATGAGGTGGTGCTCATAAGCGGGCGCTACAAAGACACCTTACAGAAGTGGTTCGGCAGGTTAGACCTCGGTCTTGTGGCCGAACACGGTGTATGGGTAAAAGAAAAAGAATGGGAGATGATAGAGCCGTTGACCAACGAGTGGAAGGAGGAGATACACCAAATTCTTGAGTTGTCCACCGATAGAACTCCCGGCTCCTTCATTGAGGAGAAAGATTATTCCCTGGTTTGGCACTATCGAAAAGCCGACCCCGAACTAAGCTCCATGCGGGTGAGGGAACTGATAGATGAGCTCGTAAATCTCACCGCCAATCTCAATCTCCAGGTGTTGGAGGGGAGCAAAGTGGTCGAAATTAAAAACGTCGGCGTAAACAAGGGTCGGGCGGCACTGCGCTGGATCGCCAAGGAGGAGTGGGATTTCCTTCTGGCAGTCGGGGATGACTGGACCGACGAGGATCTTTTCGGTGCGGTCCCGGAGACAGCCTATTCCATCAAGGTGGGCCTGCGACCCTCTCTGGCCAAGTTCAATTTGGAAACCCCAAAGAGTGTGCTTTCACTGTTGAAGGAACTCGCTTCGAAAGGTTGAGACATGCTGAGTCTGGAGAATTATCGAGACATAGTGGGGGTTGAGGTATTAGGCGAGATATACCGTAAGGCCCGAAAGCTTTACGGAAAGCATATCCTGCACATCAACTCCACTTACCACGGAGGCGGTGTGGCCGAGATCCTAAACAGCTTAGTCCCGCTCATGAACGACATGGGAATCGATGCCGGCTGGAGAACACTACACGGCAATCCCGACTTCTTCACGATAACGAAGAAATTCCATAACGCCCTTCAGGGGGACTCACTGAATCTGACGGCGACGAAGAAACGCCTGTATGTCCAGGCCAACGAGGCTTTCTCCACATTTACCCACATAGACCATGATTGCGTGATCATACACGATCCCCAACCTCTTCCCCTGATCAAATTCTCCAGAAACCGACGACCCTGGATTTGGAGATGCCACATCGACCTGTCACATCCCAACAGACAGCTATGGGATTTCCTCACCTCGTTCATACTCAGATATCACCTGGTGGTGATTTCCAGCGAGAACTACAAAAGAAATGGGTTCCCGGTGGAGCAGAGGATCATTCAACCCGCCATCGATCCCCTCACCGCCAAGAACAAGGAGCTCTCCGACAGAGACATCTCTAAATATCTCAAGAAATTTGGTATAAAGACGGATAAACCCATAATTAGCCAGATATCGAGATTTGACAAGTGGAAAGACCCCGAGGGTGTAATAAGCATATATAAGCGTGTCAGAGAGAAAGTCGACTGCAGGTTGGTGATGTCTGGAGGGGTGGCGACAGACGATCCTGAAGGTCCAAAGATTTACGAGAGATTGCACCAGAAGGGAGGGGAGTTGATAGACAAGGGAGATGTAGTCCTCATAATCCCTGAGAACGACATTTTCGTAAACGCCTTGCAGCGGAAATCGGCGGTGGTCATTCAGAAATCGATCCGGGAAGGCTTTTGCCTGGCGGTAACTGAGGCCCTCTGGAAGGGAACCCCGGTCGTAGCCTCAAATGTGGGCGGGATACCGCTTCAGATAAAGGACGGCGAGAACGGCTTTCTGGTGCAACCTCGCGATGTCAAAGGGTTTGCCGACAGAACCATAAAACTCTTGCAGGATCCCGATCTGGCAAAGAAAATGGGCGAAGAGGCTACGGAGACCGTCAGGAAGAAGTTCCTCATAACGCGACTGCTGATCGATTACCTGGACTTGCTGGCGGAGGTAATACACTAAACCGGTGTGACCCTCGAAGTTGGGTGGTTCCTCTTTATCAATTACAGACGGTTCCAAAATCATTACGCAATTGGTTGTAAATAGGGAAGGTTAAGATGTTTGAAGCTATTCTCCATCAGACCCTCTTCGGAAATCGGATTCTGGACTATTTCATCTGCCTGGCGATTTTCGTAGTTGGCTTTTTTGTCGTTAGAATCTTGAGAGCGATCGTTTTCAAACGACTTGAAAAATGGGCCGAGAAAACCTCCATCACCTTAGACGACTTCTTACTTGTCATCGTTGAGAAGACCTTGGTGCCCCTACTCTATTTCGGTGTCTTCTATTTCGGTCTTCGCAGCTTGAGTTTACACCCTAACTTCGACCGCGCTATTGAGGTTTTAGGGGTGTTGCTCCTAACGGTGCTGGGAGT
>JBHIBM010000087.1:0-7116 GCA_046759085.1 Candidatus Zixiibacteriota bacterium | reverse complement strand
CGAAGCAGTTTGAAGACGACACTATTGCGCCATTCTCCTCCATTGGCCCCACCTATGATGGGCGGATAAAGCCGGACCTGATGGCTCGGGGTGTAGCTACTGTTTGTGCACAGCCCGGCGACCTTTACGGAACTGCCTCCGGCACCTCCCTTTCGGCGCCTCTGGTGGCGGGAGCGGTTGCCCTACTCCTCGAGGTTGACCCTACTCTTACACCGATTGAGCTGCGTGCAAACTTGAGAGAGACCGCAGACCGTCAGGACAATCCTGACAACTCTTACGGTTGGGGGATAATTGACGCTTTTGCGGCTTCAGGTCTGCCCTCACTCCCGGAGGAAGAGGACTTCACTAGTTTCTTCTACAACTATCCTAATCCCTTCGAAGGTGCTACCACCATCAATTTCTTTCTCAAGAGGAGGTCTCCGATTACAATTCAAATTTTCGACCTTACCGGCGAGATGATCCAAGAGTTCAACTTCGACCCCGTCTCCACGGTTATAGGCAACAACCTTCAAATCTGGGAGGGGGACAATCAGAATCGACTCAAGGTAGCTCCCGGGGTTTATCTTGGACATATCATCACCGACCATTATTCTGCCTTCACCAAATTGGTCGTAATGAGATAAGAAATACAACAAACAGGTGACAGAGAACAGGATACAGGGAATGCGGTTAGCGTGGACTATTCACCAATAACCAATAGCCAAGAAAAGATTTTCCTTGACAGCTTCCCCTCCGATAGTTAGATTTGCCAGAAATCGAAATAGCTGCTGATGCTCGTCAGAAGAAGTCCTGTGAAAGCTCCCGCTCTTGAAAGGGGTAATTTTTTTTGCCTGGAGAGTAATGGAATCTGAGAAACTCATACAAATAATGGATGAGGTCGCCGTCGCCAGGACCATCACCCGCATCGCCCACGAGATAATTGAGCGCAATGGCGGCGTGGGGGATATGGTCATAATCGGGATAAGAACCCGGGGCGCGATTCTGGCCGACCGTCTCGCTTCCGAGATCGAACGGATCGAGAGGGTGGCCTTGCCGATTGGGGTGATGGACATCACCCTCTATCGTGATGACGTTCAGAACAAGTTAGAGCAGCCGTTGGTTCAAAAGACTGAAATCCTCTTCCAGGTGGCAGACAAAATCGTCATCCTGGTCGACGATGTCTTATTCACCGGTCGCACCGCCAGGGCTGCACTTGACGCTATCATCGATTTCGGTCGTCCTCGTTCCATCCAGTTTGCGGTTCTAATAGACCGGGGTCATCGGGAGCTTCCTATAAGGGCGGACTACATCGGCAAGAGCCTTTCCACCACTCTGGAGGAGAAGGTGGTGGTCAAGATAAAGGAGGAGGACGGAATCGATGGGGTTCTCCTGGGCGGGAGGTGAAGTCTACAGATGAGGCTCAAAAGCCGACATCTTTTAGGGCTTGAGGGAGTGTCCCGTCAGGATATAGAGTTAATCTTCAACACCGGCGTCACCTTCAAAGAGATCCTAAGCCGTGACATCCCCAAGGTTCCCACCCTCAGAGGTTTGACGATAGCGAATCTTTTCTACGAGCCCTCCACCAGAACTCGCTTTTCCTTCGAGCTGGCGGAGAAGAGGCTCTCGGCCGACACCGTCAGTTTTTCCACTAACACCTCTTCAGTTCAAAAGGGGGAAACTTTAAAAGATACGGTCCAGAACATAGAGGCCATGAAGGTTGATATCGTGGTCATTCGCCACCAGGCCGCCGGAGCTCCCCATTTCCTGGCTAGATGTTGCGACACCAAGGTCATAAACGCCGGCGACGGCGCCCACGAACACCCCACCCAGGCGCTCTTAGACCTCTTCACCGTCCGGGAGAAGTATAAGAAGATAGATGGGCTTCGGGTGGTAATCGTCGGGGACATAAAATACAGCCGGGTGGCCCGCTCCGACATCTGGGGTTTCAAGACCATGGGGGCGGAGGTGGCCATCTGTGGGCCGACTACCCTTCTGCCCTACGAGGTGGAAAAGATGGGGGTGAAGGTTTACAACCGTCTGGAGGCGGCTCTGGAGGGGAGAGATATCGTCATCGTCTTAAGGATTCAGACCGAGCGTCAGGAGATGGGGCTTTTGCCCACCATCAGGGAGTATGTTAACAGATTCTGTCTCACCCCACCGCACCTGGCGGGGTTAAGAGAGAACTTCACCATAATGCACCCCGGACCCATTAACCGTGGGGTGGAGATCTCCCCGGAGGTTGCTGACGGTCCCTATTCGGTGATCCTGTCTCAGGTCACCAACGGGGTGGCCATCCGTATGGCAGTGCTCTACCTTCTGAGCGGGGGGAGATTGCCCAACTCCAGAAGAAAAGCAAAAGCTTCATAGAGATGGAAGAATATCAACTGGTCGTAACCGGCGATGAAATGATCGACCCCGAAAGCGGTTATTCGGGACCGGGAACGATTTACATCAAAGATGGCTCCTTCTTCAAAATCGAGAAAAAGAAGCTTTCCCAAGAACAGTCAAAAGGGCTCTCGAATGCCTCCCGGCTCATCGATGCCGCCGGATGCATCGTCGGTCCCGGCCTTATCGATATGCACGTCCACCTTCGGGAGCCGGGCCGGGAGGATGAGGAGACCATCCTCACCGGAGCCGAGGCCGCCGCCGCCGGAGGCTTCACCTCCATCTGCTGTATGCCCAACACCACTCCCCCTCTGGACAATCATGGAGTCATCAACTTCGTTGTCGAGCGGGCAAGATCCGCAAAGGTGAGGGTTTATCCCATCGGCGCCATCACCCAGGGGCAGAAGGGGAAGATGATAACCGAGATCGGAGACCTGGTGGAGGCCGGGGCAGTCGCCATAAGCGACGACGGTTATCCAGTCACGAACTCCGGAGTGATGCGCAACGCCATGGAATATGCCCGCATGTTCGACATTCCGATTATCTCTCACCCTGAAGATCTGGGCCTGGTTGGCAGTGGGGTCGCCAACGAGGGTTTCAACTCCACCCGGTTTGGCCTTTCCGGAATTCCCAACATCGCCGAGGAGGTCATGGTCGCCAGGGACATTATGATTTCCGAGTTCACCGGCTGCGCCTTGCATCTGGCTCACCTCTCCACCAGAGGCTCCATCGATCTCGTCAGGCAGGCGAAAAGAAGCGAAATATCGGTGACGTGCGAGGTCACTCCCCACCATTTCAGTTTGACCGATGACCTCTTAGAGAGCTACGATTCTAATTTGCGGGTTAACCCTCCGATTCGCACAAAAGAGGATGTCGAAGCTGTCAAGGAGGGGCTGAAGGATGGCATCGTTGACGTCATTGCCAGCGACCACGCCCCCCACTCTCAGGAGGAGAAGGAGGTGGAATTCCAGGCCGCCCCCTGCGGAATGATCGGTCTGGAGACCAGCGTTGGGTTGGTGGTGACGGAATTGCTTGAAAAGGGGATCATCGACTGGATCGAATTCTTCAAAAAACTCTCGCTGAATCCTGCGACTATTCTGAAACTTCAGGGTGGTCGTCTGCAGCTGAACGCTCCTGCTGATTTGACCGTAATTGACCCCAAGAAGAGGTGGGTGGTTGATCCCAAAAAGCTCAAATCGAAATCCAAAAACACCCCTTTCGCCAGTCGGCGCTTGAAGGGCAAGACCAGATATACCATCGTTGCCGGCAAGGTGGTTTTCGAGGCGAAGAGTTGAACTTCGATGAACGTGAAGACAAGCTCCATCAGCCTCGAGACCAAGGGGTACGGGCACATCATCGACCTCACCGAAAACCTAGACCGCATATTGAAAAAGGAGGGGCTCTCCCGTGGGGCCGCTTTAGTTTTCGTTCCCGGGTCGACCGGCGCGGTGACGACGATTGAATACGAGCCGGGACTACTCAAGGACCTCCCGGAGTTCTTCGAGAAGATTCTTCCCTCTGACGAAAGCTATCACCACGATTTGACCTGGCATGATGGCAACGGATATGCGCACCTCCGGGCTGCCCTTCTGGGCCCCGACCTCTGGGTTCCCTTCGAGAAGGGGAAGCTTCTTTTAGGCACCTGGCAGCAGGTGGTTTTTCTGGATTTCGATAATCGTCCCCGTAAGAGAAAAGTCATCGTTCAGCTTTTTGGAGAGTAGCGTGGTTCGCCTGAAATTCGAGACTCTCAAATGGACGAAGGGGAAGCTGCGACTCATCGACCAAAGGAAATTGCCACAGCGGTTGGTTTACCTCGACTGCGATGACCATAAGAAGGTAGCATACGCCATAAAGAATCTCGTCGTGAGGGGAGCGCCCGCGATCGGGGTGGCGGCGGGGTACGGGATGGCGCTTGCCGCCAGAGAATACCGTGACCTCAAAGGAGAGAGTTTCTCTAAGAAACTGAAGAGAGCCTCTGAGACCCTGGTCTCCACCAGACCGACGGCGGTGAATCTCTTCTGGGCACTAAAGAGACAGGAAAAGCTAATCGAACAGAATCTAAACGAAACCCCATCCCGAATTTTCAAACTTCTGTCGGAGGAGGCTCTTCAGATTCACGAAGAGGACCGGCAGATGTGTCAGGCCATCGGGGAGCATGGCAGTAAGTTAGTTCCCAAGAAGGCGACCATCCTGACTCACTGTAATGCTGGTGCTTTGGCCACCGGAGGAATCGGCACCGCCTTAGGGGTGATTTACACTGCGGTTTCAAAGGGCAAAGAGGTGAAGGTGTTTGCGGACGAGACCAGACCGGTTCTGCAGGGGGCAAGGCTCACTGCCTGGGAGCTAAGAAGACAGGGGATCGATACCACTCTGATTTGCGATAATATGGCCGGAGGACTTCTGCGTTCCGGAGCGATTGAACTGGTCATTGTCGGGGCCGACCGCATCGCCAAAAACCACGATTTCGCCAACAAGATCGGGACCTATCCCCTGGCTGTTCTTGCGAGACAACACAAGGTACCCTTCTACGTTGCCGCGCCCAGCTCTACCTTCGATGAGTCTATCCCCAACGGGAGCAAAATAATCATCGAGGAGAGGGACGATTCCGAAGTCTTACAAAGCGGCAAGGAGAAAATCAAGCTCAAGGGGTTGAAAGTCTATAATCCCGCTTTTGATGTCACTCCAGCATCACTTGTAAGTGCAATAATTACTGAAAAGGGGATTATACCGGGGAAGAATTAATACGAAATCTCTTTTTCGTCGTGATCTGATCAGCGGAGCAACAACATCCTCTTCGTTTGAGAAACATCACCTGCTGTGAGTCTGTAGAAGTATATCCCGCTTGAAACCGCCTGCCCGACTTCGTTGGTGCCGCCCCAGATTATTGGCCGCTGCCCAATAACATCACTCAGATTGAAAGTCTTTACTCTTCTCCCTGAAAGATCGAATATCTCCAGCCTCGCTTCTTTCGCCCGCCCGGTCAACTTGATGGCTGTCGAGGTATTAAAAGGGTTGGGATAGTTCTGATACAGCAAAAACTGCCCAGGCAAAGGTTCATTGACAAAATGAGACACCCCCGTGAGTGGAGGCACCCTGAAATGGTAGTTGTTCGTATTATACTGGTCGTGGGCGTACTTCCCCCATTGGACACTTCGCTCGGTAGCAGGAACACCCAAATCGTATAAGTAAACATAAGCAATTGACAAGTCCCGCACTGAGCTGTCATAATCACCGACCAGCACCATATTGAGATTGCCATCGTTATCGATGTCAAGAACTGCTGCAGCTTGCCCCGCAAAACCATTCACCTCCACCGGCCAGCCGGACAATAGCTCTCCGTGGTAATCGTAAGCGAAATAGAGACCCAATATGGAATCCGGATACTGCCACGCGAAGTTGTGAGAGCTTCCCCAAATGATATCGCAGAAACCATCACCGTCAACGTCCGCCAGGGCTGGTCCGATATAGGAGGTCCATCCATGTGTTATTGGCCACCCCTCTTTGACCCTGCCGTCGGCCTCAAACACGAAGAAATTATCTTCGCCAGCCCACCAGGTCATCCCCACAATGTCCAGAGAACCGTCATTATCGATGTCTGCAATAGCGGGCGTCGACCAGAAGAAACCGTCGCTGAAATAATATGGCCAACCTTCAAATAGCTGCCCATCATGGTGGTAAACCGAAAGCCGACCTCCCCAGCCTCCGCTTTCGCTGGAGGATATGATGATTTCCAAGTCCTGGTCTCCGTCGAGATCGGCTAAAGCCGCCGCGCTCTGCCTTATGTTAAAATAGGTGGAGTCATAAAAAACTGGCCAGCCGGGGAACAAGGAGCCATCGGCTCTCCAGGCCCAAATGCTGAAAACACCGGTGGCGACAATTTCCGGTTCCCCATCATTGTCAATATCCCCCACGGAGGCAGGGATCCCGGACATCCGGTCCCCGTGAGTCACCTGCGGCCAACCGGGGAAATTCTCTCCATGATGGTCTAAGACGTAAACTGTAGAATCGTAAGCAACCCGGCAGTAGATTATCTCAAGCTTGTCATCTCCGTTCAAATCGAAAAGGGCGACGCTGAAGGGGGCGACAGTAGTGTGGGCAATCTCGAATTCTCTGGGGAAACCGGGAATGTCTGTTCCATCCTGTCTGAAAACGTGCATCCGAAAGCGAGGGTCCAAATCAAATTCAAGATAGACCCCAACCAGCTCCTGGTTCCCATCTCCATCGACATCACCGACGGCAATATCGCACATCGGCAGACCGAAATCCTTGACCGGCCAACCTGGATGGTTGTCAGCCTCTTTATCGATAAGATAGATATTGGAATCCAAAAGGCCAAAGGCTAGCTCGAATTCATTCTCCGCGGGATTCACATTGAGGAAATTGCAGCCCGATTGGTAAAACAAGAACCATTGTCCAAAGTAATCAGGGAAGGTCACGGAAAATGGCCACCCGGGCATTAGCACCGGCTCCTGAGCCCAAGAGACCACGATAGCAGTCGCAACAAATACAATCGCTAGTTTCAGCGTTTTCATCATGTGCTACCGGCTGTAGGGGGGCGGTTTTGCCCCCCTTCGTTATTCGTCTCCTCCGTCAATACCCGTATGCGAACCGAAGTAGACATCCTGGTAATAAGTGTGCACCCCGTCGTGATAGATGTAGTATTCCGCCGTATATGGCTAGGTATAGCAATAACCAATGACCCAGTAATGCCCAGCCTGCAAGCCCGGCGCCCCGATCAAGTAATAATATGTC
>JBHIBM010000086.1:0-7240 GCA_046759085.1 Candidatus Zixiibacteriota bacterium | reverse complement strand
AAGGTGAGGCTACCTCCAAAGGCCAAATAGAAGCCGAGGGCAAGACCCCTCTTGGCGTCGCTGAGACTTCCCGAAAAGCAGTGCAGGACCCCTTGAAGTCTCCCGTCCTGTTTCTGTTCCAGAATATCCAAGCCTTCTCTGTGAGCGTTTCTGATATGGACTATCAGAGGTAAATTCAGCTCTTTCGCCAAGTCAATCTGAGCCTCGAAAGCTCTTATCTGGGCCTCTCTGGGGGAGTAATCTCTGTAGAAGTCTAGGCCGCTCTCGCCGATGGCGACAACCTTCTTCTCACCGGCTAATTTCCTCAACGACTCATAGGTATTATCATCGAATTTCCCGGCGTCGTGCGGGTGAATCCCGACGCTCGTGTAAATCTTTTCATGTTTTCTCGCAAGTTCGATTGATTTCGTACAGGCGATTAAATCGACGCTGATGTTGATGAGGGCCTCCAGGCCAGCATCGAACGCCCTCTTTATGACCTCTTCCTGATCCTGGTCATATTGGGGAAAATCTAAATGGGCGTGGGTATCGATCAAATCAAAGGCTGCGGTAAGGCCGGGCTCTTCGCCAGTGGTGATGAGTCTGGAGAATAATAATTTCGGTGACAAATATGCGAGCCGGGGAATTCATCCCGCTGAAGGCTTAGCTGACCTTTGCCCCCAGCGGCAAGTCCTTATCCAGAGTCAATAGGGCTAATTTGTCTCCCTCGGTGGCGGCAAGGAGCATCGCCGTCGATTCCACTCCCCGGATCTTGGCGGGTTTCATGTTGGTCACCACGATGATATTCATTCCGGGCAGATCCTCCGGCTGATACCACTCAGCGATGCCAGCGACGATCTGGCGCTCTTCGATCCCCAAATCGATCTGCATCTTGAAGAGCTTGGCGGTCCCCTCGACTCTCTCGGCGGAGAGCACCTTCGCCACCCGCATATCTAATCTCTGAAAATCCTCGAAAGAGACAATCTTGACGCCTTCCGGTTTTGCTTCCATCTTCGAAGTCACCTCCACTTTCTTGATTTCAGCACGAGGGAAAAGGGCTTCTCCGGGCGCGGTCTCTATTCCCGCCGGCAACTCTCCCCAGGGCTTTGTTCCCTCTAAACTGACCTTATCCTCTTTCAAACCCAACTGCCTGCGAATCTCTGAGCATTTCTCCGGCATCACCGGATGAAGGAGGCTGGAGGCCAGGCGCAACGCCTCCGCAGAATTGTATAAGACATTGTTGAGCCTGACTCTCTCTCCCTGTTTGTGTAAATCCCAGGGGCGATTCAACTCGATATACTTATTTGTGGCTCTGACGAACTGCAAAATGTCTTCCAGGGCGGAGTTTAGCTTGAAGTTCTCGATCCCCTCCCTGACCCTGTTCGAGGTCTCTGATCCCTGGTTCTGAAGGGCTCTGTCCTCGCCGCTCCCCTCCGCCGGTTCTGGAATCCTGCCGTCACAGTAACTTTCAACCATCTTCAGAAGACGCGACAGCAGATTGCCGAGGTCGTTGGCCAGATCGGAGTTGTAGCGGGAGATGAAGTTGGGCTCGCTGAAGGTGGCGTCCTGTCCCAAGGTCATCTCCCGGATGAGGAAGTAGCGGAAGGGCTCGACCCCGTATTTGTCGATTATGTCCCAGGGGCGAATGACGTTCCCCTTGGATTTGGACATCTTGGTTCCCCCCTCAAGCCACCAACCGTGCCCCAAAACTGTCTTGGGCGAGGGGAGTCCGGCCGCCTTCAACATTATCGGCCAGTAGACACAATGGGTGGTCAATATATCCTTGCCGATCAGGTGCAGGGCCTCCGGCCAATATCGCTCGAACCTCTCGGGCTTCGAGAGATAGCCGGGGGCGGTTATGTAATTCAAAAGGGCGTCGAACCAGACGTAGGTGACATAATTGTCATCGAAGGGTAGCTCAATTCCCCAGGATAGCCTCTTTTTGGGGCGGGAGATGCATAAGTCTCCCAGTCCCTTCCGGAGGAAGCCAACAATTTCGTTCTTGCGACTCTGGGGTCTTATGAAGTCTGAATGCGACTGAATATGCTCAATCAGCCAGTCGCGATACTTTCCCATTCTGAAGAAATAGTTCTCCTCCGTCAGCATGTTCACGTTGCCGCCGCAGTCGGGGCAGTTCCCTTCAATCAGGTCCTTCTCAGTCCAGAACCTCTCACAGGGAACACAATACCAGCCGGAATAGGAGTCCGTGTAGATTTCGCCCCTCTCGTAAAGATCGGAGAGAACCTTCTGCACCACCTGAACATGTCTCTCTTCGGTGGTGCGGATGAAATCGTCATGGGAGATCTCTAACTTTCTCCAGAGCTGTTTGAACCTCTCCACCATCATATCGCAGAACTCCTGAGGCGTCTTGCCCGCCCGAGTGGCGGTCTCCTGGAGCTTCTGGCCGTGCTCGTCGGTGCCCGTCAGAAAGAAAACCTCCTCCCCCCAGAGGCGATGATAACGCGCGAAAACGTCAGCCAGAATGGTGGTGTAAGCATGCCCGATGTGGGGCTGGTCGTTGACGTAGTAAAGCGGTGTGGTTACGTAAAAGACCCCTCTCATTTCACAGGACTTCCCATCTTCTCAAATCGTTTTGTGTCGCTGTTTGAAGATCCCGAATCCCCTTTTCTTCTTCTTTTTGATCTCCGCCAAACCCACCTTCTGTTCGGTCCCATCCTCCAGGCTGACGATGATGTACTCCTTGAAGATGTTTATCTTCTCCACAACCCCGGCCCCTCTTTGAGTCTGGTAGGTGGTACCCAACTGGGGATAGTTCGGCAGTGCCTGGGCGTAAACCTCCTTTTCGTAATTCAGACAGCACAGAAGCCTGCCGCAGTTGCCGGAGATCTTACTGGGATTCAAAGAGAGGTTCTGGTCCTTTGCCATCTGAGTCGAGATCGGATGGAACTCTCGCAAAAAGCTGGCACAACAAAGAGGCAGCCCGCAACAGCCGAAACCTCCCAACCGCTTGGCTTCATCCCGGACCCCGATCTGACGTAATTCTATGCGGGTCTTGTAAGTGTTAGCCAGATCCTTGACCAGCTCCCGAAAATCGACCCTCTTGTCCGCGGTGAAGTAGAAAATGATCTTGTTGCAATCGAACTGATAGGCGACATCAGCCAACTTCATTTTCACGCCATGTTTTTCAATCAGGGTCTGGCAGGTCTTGTGAGATTCCTGCTCCATTCGACGGTTGACCCTCATTCTGTCGATGTCATCCTTGTTCGCCACTCGCAGGATGGGATGAACTTTGTCCCCCAGGGTTAATATCTCCTTGAAACATGCCCGGCGTTTGACTCTCCCGATGTCCTCGCCCCTCTCCACCTGAACGATCACGAAATCGCCAACTTTGAACTCCAGGCTATTGGGATTGGAGAAATGTTCCCGCCGGTTCCCCTTAAACTCCACTACCCAGAAGCTCTCCTGAGAGCTCTTGACCGGGGATTCTTCATATTCCGGATTTTCCATCGTTCACCTTAATCGAGCACCTTCCACCTTCAACTTAGTAAGCCCCGCCGGTGAAAAGGTCTCTCAACTTCAATATAAAATAAAGAAGAGAAAACTCCAAATCCAGGTTCAAAGTGAAATATCTCTCTTCCACCCGCGCCGTCAGGGTCATGGCCTCCTCCAAAACTCCGGGCTTAGCAACAGCGACCGCCATTCCTTTGAGTTTGTCCTCAATATCGCAATTGATTAACCTGTTGTCTCCTCCCCCAGTCCTCAAGAAGTAGAGGTCGCGGAAAATCCACAGGAATGCGCCGAAGAGATTCTCCACCGCCGAGCCTCCCAACACCAAGGCCTGCGGCGGCGGCGTATGTCTCTGCCCGGACAGTAAATCCGAGATGACTCCGACGACCTCATCCCTTATCTCCCACACTCTGTGTCGGCAGAACTTCTCTGCCAGACCCAGACTACAGTCGGCGGCTCGAATGACGAAACTTAACCGCAGCGGGTCCAAATCGAGCCTGGAGGTGAGGGCTGAAGCTACGATCTCCTCTTCCAGAGGGGCAAAATGGAGCACCTGACAGCGCGACTTTATGGTCGGCAGAATCATCCCGGAATTGCAGGTCGTCAAGATTATCAAAGTGTCGGGCGGCGGTTCCTCCACCGTTTTCAAGAAGACGTTGGCGGCCAAATGCGCCATCAACTCCAGCTCTAAGACTATCACCGCCTTGCGCCGCGACAGCTGGGGCTTGAGCTCCAGATAGGCTCTCAGATCCTTTATCACCTCGATGGGGAGGTTCGGTTTCTTCTCAAAATCGATGATCCGATAGGGATCCTCCCGCTTGCTGCAGCGAAACTGCTCCACCTCCTTCAAGGTCTCCTCGGAGTATCGAGCTCCGTTTTTGGCGAGGTGAGAGAAAGGGAAGACCGGGACTTTTCTCGACTCCGGCTTGAGGTTGGGAAACGGGAAAACCACCTGCAGATCGGGATGACTCCCCCGCTCGATTGCGGCGCAAGAGCGACAGGCTCCGCAGCCTGGGTTTGGATAGTCTTCACACAGATAGGTCCTTGCGACCTCCAGGGCGAAAGCGTATTTGCCCATCCCCTTTTTCCCCTCGAAAAGATAGGCGTGGGACAAGTGGTCGCTCTCAAAGGCACAACCGAAGAGCTTCTTGAGGTGGTCCTGCCCGTAGATGTTGTCGAGGTAGCTCATCTCAACCATTCTTCGGGATTGAGGCTTTTGCGACCGTGGCGCAGCTCGAAGTGGAGACAGGGCCCCAGGAAGGTGCCGCTCTCCCCCACTTTGGCTATAACCTGTCCAGCCACCACCCACTGATCCACTCCCACTATCGCCTCCAAGAGGTGTCCGTAAAGTGAGGTCAGGCCCTCCGGGTGAGAGATGATCACGAAATTCCCGTAACCTCGCATCCAGCTTTCATAGACCACCCTGCCCGCGGCGGTGGCCTTCACCGCTGCCCCCAAGGGAGCCTTTATGTCAACTCCGTGGTTGGTGGTCTGGGTCTTGAAGAGCGGGTGGGTCACTATCCCGTACGGGATGAGGATTTCCCCCCTCACTGGCCACTGCAATCTCCCCTTCAGCTTCACAAAATCCCCGACGGGCCGAAGCCTCCCTGGCACTCCAACCCTTTTCTGTTCAGCCAGGATTTTCTCCTCTAGTTCCGCGATCAGGGCCCCCATCTGTTCAACCGAAGCCTCCAACTGCTTAACCGCCTTCAAGGCCAGTTTTCTTCTCCTCCGGACTTGTTCAATCTGTCTGCTTTCACGTTTCTGCTCGAGGGCCAAGAGCGCCCCCTCTCTTTCGCTCTCCTGCTCTAAGGCCTCCAGCTTCCCCCAATCCTCCTTCAATAATCGCTCCCTCTCCTCCTGCGTTTTCTTAAGGCTTTCAACCTCCCGGATTTTTCTGCGGTCGTAAGCGGCAAGTCGCTCCAAGAGATAGAGCCTGCGTCCCAGCTGCAGAAAACTATCGGCATCCATAAGGAGCTGGTAACGATGCCAGCGGCCCTGTTTGTAAATATTCAGAAGCCGGAGCTTCAAGTCCTCTCTTTTGCTCTGCAAAGAGTCGGAACTGGTTTTCTGGGCCACAAGCAGGCTGTCGATTTCCCCGCTCAACTGTTTGGCCCTCTGTCGGATCCGACCCAAAAGCTGTTGGGAGAGATTGATTCTCTCCTGGAGGTCCATGAGCTCCTCTAAGACACCCTTCTCGGTCGCCTCCAGCTTTTCGACACTCTCTCGCTTGTCGGCAAGCTCCTTTCGGAGCTGGTCGAGCTTCTCTTCCACCTCCTCCTTCTCACTCTTCAGGTCCTGGGAGCAACCAAAAGGGGGAGAGGAGAAAACCATCAGCAAAATGAGAAAGAAAACGCACTTTTCAAGATTTGAGGGGGTTTTTCTCAATCGAAACTCAGAATTCTACCTTGTGGGTGACATACCTGCTCGAGGATAGAAGCGCCCCCAGAAACCCGATGAGCGCCCCCCAGAGAAGATAAGACCAGAGAAGAGGCGCCGGCAGGAAGTTCATGGTGATATACCTTCGGGCGACATGAGTGAAAAGAAGAAAAAGGAACAAAAGGGAGAAACCGGAGGCGAAAAGCCCCGAGAAAAAGCCCAAAAAGAGGTAGGGGGACTGAAGATAGAATCGGGTAGCACCCAAAAGCTTCATCACCTCGATCACCGTAATCCTGGAGGCGACCAAAAGCCTCGAGGAGCTGAAAACCACCATAATCACCGCCAAAAACGTCATCACCCCGAAGATGATGCCGGCATAGAGAATCAGGTCTTTGACCTTATCCAGCCGCTCCAGAAGGGAGCGGCCGTATATGACCTCGTCGATCCCCGCAATCGCCGTTAAGTGATTGAAAATAGCCTCGAATCCATCACGATCACGAAACCTCTCTTCGACCTCCAGGGAATAACCCGCCGGGAGAGGGTTCTCTCCTAATCCCTCTATGGCAGCCTGGCCCAACTGCTCTTTCAGAGAGAGCAATGCCTCCTCTTTAGTGTGGAAGGTCACGCTTTCGATTCCGGGGAGATTTCTTATCCTGCGGTCAACCTCTTCCATCTCCGATTGGCTGAGCTCCACTTCGAGGAAGACCTCGATCGTCATCTCCGAGCGGAGGTTCTCCTCCAGCGCCCAAACGTTTAAAAGGATCAAGAGGTACAGTCCGAAGACTAACTGTGAGAGAAAAAGACCCAGAAAAGAGGTCAGGGTGGTGGCAAACTCATTCCTGAGATACCAGATTGTCTCTCTGAAAAGGTGAGCGATCATAGTAGCCAGTAGATAGTAGGCAGTAGTTAGGGGGGAGGGGCCCGTTTCCTGTCCCCTGTATCCTGTTTCCTTAAATCAGTTTTCCATTTTCCAATCTCAACAGCCTGCCTGGCCACCCCTCCAGAAGGTCATCCTTGTGGGAACTGACAATGACGGTGGTTCCCATCTGGCTGATGTGATGGAGAAGGTCGATGATCATGGTGGCATTCCCGTGGTCGAGGCTGCCGGTGGGCTCGTCTGCCAGAAGGAGATAGGGGTTGTTCGCCAGCGCCCGGGCGATCGCCACCTTCTGTTTTTCGCCGCCGGAGAGGCCGGAGGGGTTCTCGTGGCTTTTTGCGGATAACCCCACAACCCCTAACACCTCGGTGACTCTCTTGGTGGCCCGCCTCCCCTTAATCCCACAAATACCTAAAGCCAGATTGACGTTAGCGAAGACGTCGCGGTCATCCAAAAGCCGAAAGTCCTGAAAGATTACTCCCAGATGGCGACGTAATAAAGGCATCTGCCTAACGGTGATGTCTTCGCTTGAGAAGT
>JBHIBM010000085.1:0-7265 GCA_046759085.1 Candidatus Zixiibacteriota bacterium | reverse complement strand
AGAGTGCCCAGCTCATCGCTATCAACGAACCCTGTCTCAGCTTCTTGGGATCTTTTATCGCCATGAAGCGAGCCAGGAGATGGGGCTGTCCCATATATCCGAGGCCAATTCCCAGACCTCCAGCCACTGCGAGAATCATCTCTAAACCGGTTTTCCCCTGGGCGAGGGTCAATAGCTTCGGGTCGATCTTCGAGATTGCCGGGGCAATGTTTCCAAATCCTCCCAAGGCGAATATCCCCACAATCGGCAAAAGCACCAGGGTGACTATCATTATAAGTCCCTGAAAAAGGTCGGTCCAGGCGACCGAAAAGAAACCGCCCATAATGGTGTAAAAGAGGATTATGCAGGCGCCGATCATCATACCCGTTAAGGTCGATATCCCGAAGGTCGCGTTTAGGACCTTCCCTGCGGCCAAAAACTGCGCCGACACATAAAGGGTGAAGAAGAAGACAATGATGATGGTGGAGACGATGCGAATGGCATGAGAGCGGTCGTTATAGCGAGCTTCGAAAAAATCGGGCAGGGTCAAGGCCCCGAACTTCTCGGACTCGGTGCGCAGCCTCCCGGAGATGAAAACCCAGGAGAAAAGGATTCCGGCGCAGCAACCGATTGCGGCCCAGATAGCCTCGAAGCCGGTCGCCAGAGCCAATCCCGGAAGGCCAATCAGAAGCCAAGCGCTCTCGCCGGAGGCCCGCTCCGAAAAGGAGACCACCCAGGGACCTAATTTTCTTCCCGCCAGAATGAAATCCGCCAGGGTCTTGGTCAAGCTGACGGTCACAAAGCCGACGGTGAGGATGATTATCAGATAGATTACAAATCCGAGCAGTGTGGCATCCATTCGATTCTCCTCCTACTTCCCGCCAGTCTTGAAGAAGTAAACCAGTTCCAGAAAGAGAAGAACCACCGGCGGGACAATCACCCAGAACAGCGTCCAGAAGGGCATGACTCCTCCTTATCTACTTTTTCAAATCATAAGGAAGAATCATTTCGATGGCAATAGAAATCCCCTTTTGGGGAAGAACGTTTATGTCAGGGTAGATTTGCTCCACCGTACCTGGAATGGTTTTGTCTTGCCAATCCTCTTGACCAGTTCTATATTCTCAGGAAATGAAATCTGCAGGCAGTCAGGTGAAACGCAATATTCTGCTAATACTAATCCTGCTTCACTCACTTTCAACAGCGGGGGAGAAACGCCTCATCACCTTCGAGGATCTGTACGACTACGGTAAGGTCGATGACATTCAGGTCTCTCCCGACGGAAAGTATCTTGCCTTTACAGTCACCTTTGATGATCTCGAGTCCAACTCCTCCAAGGCCAACATCTGGATAATGCCCACCAGAGGTGGCGAGCCGCGGAAGATGACCAACAGTTCAGAAGACAACAACCCCCGGTGGTCGCCGGATGGTAAATCCTTAGCCTTCATCTCTGGAAGGGAGAACGGCGACCAAGTCTGGCTCCTTCCAGTTGACGGCGGTGAGGCCAAGCGCCTGACAAATCTCTCCACCGGTGCAAGTGGTCTGGAATGGTCTCCCGATGGGAGAAGGTTGATCTTCACCTCGAGAGTCTATCCTGAATGCGCAACTGACAGCTGCAATCAAGCCAAAGATGACAGCACCGAAGGTGCTCCCTTGAAGGCGAAGTTGTACGACCATCTCCTTTTCCGGCATTACCGTTCCTGGGATGACGGCAAGAGGAGTCATCTGTTCGTACGTGATCTGGACTCGGAGAAAAACCACGACCTGACGCCCGGGAAGTTCAATACCCCTCCCATAGCCCTGGCCTGGGGTCGACAATACGATGTCTCGCCCGACGGATTGGAAGTCTGCTTCGTGATGAATACCGACTCCATTATCACCCTGAGCACCAACAATGACATCTTCACGGTGCCCCTCACCGGCGGCGAGTGGAAGCCTATCACCACCAATCCCGCCAACGATGTCGGGCCTCGCTATTCTCCCGATGGGAGATACATCGCCTATCGGGCGATGTCCCGTCCCGGATATGAATCCGACCGCCTCAGATTGATGCTTTACGACCGCAGAACTGGGGAGGTGAGAAACCTCACCCCGGATTTTGACCGCTCTGTCAGAGCGATCGTCTGGGAGCCTGCCTCCAAGAAGATCTTCTTCACCGCAGTGGACAGAGGCAGGAGCGTGGTCTACCAGATAACCATCAAGAACGGAAAGATCAGCTCCCTGGTTAATGACGTCGTCTGTTGGGACGTAGCAGTCTCTCCGAAAGGGAAAACTATCCTCTATCTCAAGTCTAACTCGGTCCAGCCGTATGAAATCTACGCTTTCGATTTGAAGTACAAAAAGGAAAAGCGATTGACGTATCTCAGTAAAGAGCTGTTCTCCCATCTGGAACTCAGCCCTGCCGAGGATTTCTGGTTTATAGGTGCAAATGGTGACAGCATCCACGGTTTCCTGACGAAACCCCCAAATTTCAGTCGAAGAGAAAAATACCCTCTGGTTCTTTTGATTCATGGCGGCCCGCAGTGGACCTGGCTCGGCGATTTCAATTACTACGGCTGGAACACCCAACTGGTGGCAGCTCAGGGTTACATAGTCGCCCAGATTGATCCCCACGGGAGTGCCGGATACGGACAAGAATTCACGGATGCGGTCAATCTCGACTGGGGAGGCAAAGACTATCAGGACCTGATGCTGGGGATTGACTGTCTCATTCAGAAACACCACTTCATCGACGCCGAGCGTCTGGGTGCTTTGGGGAGATCTTACGGCGGATATATGGTCAACTGGATTGCCGGACATACCGACCGCTTCAAATGTCTGGTGAGTGTGGACGGTGTTTTCGAGCTGGTCAGCGACTATTACTCCACCGACGAGCTCTGGTTCCCGGAATGGGAGAGCGGTGGTCCCCCGTGGTCTAATCCAGAATTCTATCGACAACGTTCTCCCTCCATCTACGTTGAGAACTTCAAGACCCCGATGTTGGTGATTCACGGTCAGAATGACTATCGTGTCGACGTCAGCCAGGGTTTGATGCTGTTCACCGCCCTTCAGAGACTGGGTGTGCCCTCCAAGCTCCTCTATTTTCCGGATGAGGGGCACAGCGTGCGGAAGCTTAAGAATCTGGAGTACGTTTACAAAGTCCAGTTCCAATGGCTGGCAGAATACCTGAAGTGAGAAGAGCCGTTACAGCAGGAGATAACGGCTTGACTGATTGGCAAATTGAAGAATAGGTGCACAAAACCTTAGCAAAGGAGAATTATCATGAGATCATCACTCAAGTTGGGAACTCTGTTTCTAGCTATTATCGCTTTCAGTCTTCTCCAGATTGACAGCTATGCCGGCGGGAAGGGCGGCATCGCCCGGGATGACATCGAGAGATTCCAGGAATCGTTCAAGCCAGACCCGGCCACTCGCGCGGTGATGAATGCCGTCACCAACAACGATGTGAAGAAGCTGGCCCTAAACCGGGAAATGCTGACGGCCCACAACAACCTTTTCAACCACCGCATCAAGACCAAAGGGATTACGAATCAGAAAAGCAGTGGTCGCTGCTGGCTGTTTGCGGGACTGAACATAATGCGCCCCAAAGTCATAAAGGAGCTTAAGCTGAACGACTTCGAGTTCTCGCAGAACTATCTCTTCTTCTGGGACAAGATGGAGAAAGCCAACACCTTCTTAGAAGGCATCATCGAAACTCGAGATCGTGATCCTATGGATCGGGAACTGCAGATTCTCCTTAAGAGCCCCTTCCCCGACGGCGGCTACTGGTTTTACGTGGTTGACCTCATCGACAAATACGGGGTGGTACCCAAATCGATCATGCCGGAAACCGAAAACAGTGAAAATACCGGGATGATGGATAGACTAATCTGTCGCAAACTGCGCCAAGACGCTGCGCTGCTGAGGCGCATGTCAGATCAGGGGACGAGCACAAAGAAGCTACGCGCCAAGAAGAAGGAGATGCTTGAGGAGATATACAAGCTCTTGGTGATCAACCTCGGAACCCCGCCGACAGAGTTCGAGTGGCGCTACGAAGATCGTGATACCGTCGTCAGCGAGTTGAGAACCTATACCCCTCAGAGCTTCTTCAAAGAGGTCGTGAACATGAATCTGAAGGACTACGTCTCGCTGTTCAATTGCCCGACCAGGCCCACGGGCAAGCTGTATCAAATCCGTATGACCCGGAACGTCTACGATCGGGAGGACATGACCTTCATCAACATCAAAAACGAGAGACTCAAGGAGTACACCCTGCACTCGGTCTTAAGCGACGACCCCGTCTGGTTTGGCTGTGACGTCGGCAAGGAGGACAGCTACGAGCACGGCATCATGTCTCCGGGGATTTACGATTACGAGTCATTATACGGCGTCGATTTTCATCTGACCAAAGAGGAGAGGATTTTGTACTGGGACAGTGTCCCCACCCATGCCATGGTTTTCATCGGGGTCGACACCCTTCAGGGGAGACCGCTGAAGTGGCTGGTGGAAAACAGCTGGGGTACAGGAAGAGGGGATGACGGTCTCTGGACCATGTATGATCAGTGGTTCGACCAGTACGTCTACAATGTGATTATCCATCACAAGTATCTTCCCAAGGAGGTGCTGGCAATCCTGAAGACCAGGCCAGAGGTTCTACCGCCGTGGGATCCGATGTATTCCATCATCAAATAGCTGTGTGAAAAGAGCAAACAGTAGGCAGGGAACAGGCAAAGGATTCTGTAAGGCGGTGAATTCATCACCGCCGTTGCCTGAGAAAGAGTATTGAGAATATTTCCCTTGACATTGCTCGAGAGCGATGATAGAATAGGCGAAAGTCACGGAGTTAGAGGAACTACTAAAAGAGGCGTCGGATATTAAAGATGACGGGAAAGAAGGTTTCCGAGAGGCTTCATTTCGACTTCCGTGATATCTTCCTGGCCTCACGTTTAGCTCTCTCCGGCAAGACCATCATGGCGCAGTTTATCGGGCTTGGGGTGGGGTATCTTCTATGGCTCATTTTCACTTATCTCGCCTGGCTGCTCTCGGGGTTAGGTTTGTCTCAAACCTGGGGACTATACGGTTTCTTCCCCATTCTGGATTTTTCTTTTTCCGGAACGCCGGCATGGATATGCTTCCTTATCGGGAATCTCCTTTTTCTCCTGTTGTGGCTCCTCTCTTCGACCGCGGTCGCACAGATCGGCTTTCGAGACCTTTTGGGAGACCCCTTTTATCCCCTGACCCACGGATACAGGTTTGCCTTCAAATCCCTCCCCACTTTGGTATTCACCCCGGGACTGATCCTCTTCTTCATCGTCCTGATCCTGCTCTTCGGCGTAATCTTAGGGTTGG
This sequence comes from Candidatus Zixiibacteriota bacterium, assembly GCA_046759085.1. Classification (GTDB taxonomy): domain Bacteria; phylum Zixibacteria; class MSB-5A5; order DG-27; family DG-27; genus DG-27. The sequence goes on along the minus strand of JBHIBM010000085.1, from coordinate 1,961 downwards.
TGGGCAGAATCGCTTCCATCGGGGAACTGGTCTTCTCTCTGGTTTATCTCCTTCCGGTCTTTCCGGTGGCATTGGCTTTGGCCTATATCATTTTCAACTTCTCAGTTTCGCTTTTTTTCACTCCCGCGGTAGTCGCCACCGCCAGATCAGATATTTTCGATACCATTATTGAGATCTTCACCACCGTATGGAGACAACCCTGGAGGCTCTTGGTCTATAGCGGACTACTATATGCAGTGGCTAAGTTGGCCGCCTTTGTGTTTGCCTATTTCTGTTTTCGTGCCAGCCAGTTTGTTCATTTAAGCTGTGGTCTTCTGATGGGGGAGAAATTGGAGCGGATTACCGCTACCGCCCTGAACTATCTCCCCAGAGAATCTGTGATCTTCTCCTATTTCACCAACCTCTCCCCCCGAATCAGATTTGGCTTTCACCTTCCAGAATCTTTCCACTGGGGGCCTCTCGACGGTCCGGAAAACGTAGCGGCCTTCCTTCTGGGGTTATCTTTCATCGTCATTTTCTTCTTCGTGATATCTTACTTTTTGGCAACCTTCTCCGTGGGACAGGTTCTAATCTACTTGAACCTCGTAAAGAGGAAGGATGACAAGAACCTCCTGGAGGAGGGAAAAGCTAAAGCCTCCAGCACCACCCCTACGAATGAAGTGACTTCAGGGTCTTTTGAGTGAATCGCCGGAAATACTTCAACAGCGCAGCAGGGGGCTGGGACAGAACTCATCACCGGGATACTCACGAAAAACTCGGCCATCTCATTGATTCTCTCGACATAAACAGAGGGGAGAAAGTGGCTGATCTCGGATGCGGTACGGGAGTGCTCTTCCCGCATATACTTGAGAAAGTCGGGGGCGAGGGAAAGATTCTTGGCATTGACTATTCGCTGGGGATGCTGAAAGAGGCCCAAGTGAGAATGCTTTTCCTGAGGAGGTCTGTTTCAACTGGGAACGTCCTTTTGGCGACCGGCGATGCAAGATTCCTCCCCGTTAGGGAGGAGAGCTTTGAGGTCGTAACCTGCTTCGCCGCATTTGCTCACTTCGAGGATAAAGAAAGTGCGCTTCTGGAAATGCAGCGGCTGCTAAAGCCAGGAGGCAGAGCTTACATCATTCATCTCTTGGGTCGGGAAGAGTTGGCGGAGCATCATCGGCAGACCGGCGGACCATTCGCAAACGATACTCTCCCTGAAGACCGGGAGATGGAAAAGATGTTGCAGCACGTCGGCCTAACAAAAATAGAAATCACCGACTCCCCATCTTTATATCTGGCGAAAGCAGAAAAGCCCGGAAGCCATAGATAAATGCAAACACCGGAGAGTTTATCCAGAACACGGTGGTTGGTTTTGACCGCCCTTTTCATCGCCCTGGGGGTGGTTCTCCCCGTAGGTTTTCACTCTCTCAGCATCCTGGGCGGGAGGATGTTTCTCCCGATGCATATTCCGGTTCTGATCGCCGGGCTTTTTTTAGGTCCTTCGACCGGACTGCTGGTGGGGCTGGTTTGCCCGGTCTTGAGTTTCCTTTTGACCGGGATGCCGCCGCCCGACAAGATCATCACCATGACTCTGGAGTTGCCCCTCTACGGTCTGGCGGGAGGAATCGCTTACAGAAGTCTGAAAGTACCGCTTGTGGTTTCCCTCCTTATCGCTTTAACAGTGGGGCGATTGGCTTATGCCTTCGGGCTTGTCATTATCGGACAGTTCTTGGCATTGCCCTTTACTCCCCTGCAATTTTTGCAATACTCGACGATTGTCGGAATCTGGGGGATAATCTTACAATTCGTGATAATTCCACCGGTGGTGAAAGGGCTCGAGAAGGTTAGGGGAGTTACCTCCTGAAGGCTCTTGCTGCAAGGGAAAACTTGACGAGTCTGGCTGATCTGTTTGTCAATTTGAGTTGGTGATACTAACTACACTTCAAGGTTTGCCCACAGTGGCCACGGAAGAGTAAGGCAGCGTT
>JBHIBM010000084.1:0-7363 GCA_046759085.1 Candidatus Zixiibacteriota bacterium | reverse complement strand
CTGGTGGTCTTCGTTCAGAACTACGACAGCCCCAAGTATGTGCTGCAGGGGGCGAAGTCAGGCCTTGACGAACTGACACCCTTGGGCGTGGAGGATGACCTTGAGGCCGCTGTCCCAACCCAGTCTGAGCTGTTGCAGAATTACCCGAACCCCTTCAACGCCTCAACCAAGATTAGCTATCGCCTCAGGGAACCCGCTCTCACAAAGCTTGAGATTTTCAACCTCAGAGGGGAGTTAGTCCGCTCACTGGTAAACGAAGTTCAGTCTCCTGGAAGCTACCAGGTTGACTGGGATGGAACTGACTCCGAAGGACGAGAGGTGTCCAGCGGGCTTTATTTCTATCGCCTCACCAGCGGAGAAGTGAGTCAGACCCAGAAGATGTCCTTGTTGAGATAACTGTTTTCTCGTTGTTTTCGAAGCCCCGCTTTCTCTTTGGAGTGCGGGGCTTTTCTTTTTGTCAGTCTATCCCAATTCGCCTCAGATACTCAACCGCCCTTTTGACCTCCTGGTGACTGACCCAAGGTCCCAACTCCAGAACCTTGATGATCTTTTCGTTAAGATATTTCTTCACCTCCACAAAATCGACCTCGCCAGACCCTGGAGCTAAGTGGTCGCTCACCCCGACACAGTCGTGGAGGTGAATTCCGATGAGCCGTTGCCGGTTTTCGCTTAGGGGATTCCTCCCGGGGAAATAACCGACGTTCTGCAAGTGGGCGGCATGCCCGCAGTCATGCCAGTAACCCAAATAGGGAGAAGGCATCTCCTTCAGTATGACGGGAATCTCCTCGAAGCTCGGGATCTCGAAGAAGAAGTAGCGGTTTTCAACGCCCAATTTTACTCCCTTGTCTAGAGCATATTTCAGCACCAGGCTGAGATTCTGAATTGTCCTCTCTAGGAACGGAGGCGCATTCTGTCGGCGTAGCTCAATGAACTTCTCCCTGGTCTTGCGTATACGTTCCTCTGGACCGAAATTCATCTTCAGAGAACGACGGAACTCCCTCTCCATCTCCCTCTGGGAGTTGTTCTCCAGTTCCACCTCCCCTACATGCAGGACCACCGCGGAGGCTCTCAATTTCGCCGCCAGGTCTATGGTACCTTTCGTGTATTTGATTGCCTTTTTGGCTATCTCCTTCCTCGGTGAGGAGAGATTGAAGCGCTTGAAGAAATCTGCATAGGAAGCCAGTTTTTTGGTGAAGGGGCAAATGCTATGAAGGCTGGTTATCTTCAGCTCTCCTTTCTCGCAGTCATTGAAAACCTCCTTCAAGAATTCCTTTGGGAACTGGTAGTTGAGTTCCAAGGCCTCAAAGCCAAGACCTCTGGCGACATCGATTATTTCCCGACCTGACCTCTGAGATCCTGTTCCCCAACTGGTTGATAAAGAGAGCATTCGATGAGTTCTCAGACAATTCTCTCAGGCGCACCTCACTGGGAGGGCTTGAGTTTTTGATTTTCCAAGAGAGTGTTAACTCAGTTAACGTTGGGGCATTAAATACCAAAAAACTGTTGCCGAAACAAATCATTTTTTGTCTTTGAGCCGATAAGAAGAGTGTGCGAGAACTTCCAGTGCAAATGTTGCGGAGGCCTCAACTGACAGATCAAGAGGGTAAGGTGGTTTCCGACACCGGGGAGTCCTTTCCGGTCAGGGACCTCTACATTTACTCTTTCATCTCGGCCTCGATTGTAGTTCTTGCGATTCTGGGATATCCGGTCTACTTCAGGTCCGACGACATCGGGTATTTCACTTGGGTGAGGTCCCATCCCAACTTGATAGACTGCTTCATCCCCGGCCAAAACTATCTTTTCGCCGGGCATCGACCGATAACGATGCTCTACTGGTGGGTTATCTTCAATCTCTTCGGGATGGACCAGATGGTTTATCAAATCGTTATGCCCGCTCTCTTGATATTATCGATAATCTTTCTGCACAAACTGTCGAAGCTACTCCTTGGGCCAAGGGTGGGGCTTTTCACGGTAGTGGTTTTCCTTTTGATCTTCAATCGATATTTCAACGTCCTGTTCTGGTATTCCAATATCAACAACCTGATGGAGCCATGTCTTGCGGTGATGGGGTACTATTTCATCGCCAGGGCCTTTCACACCAACGGCCTGGTCTCCAAGCTTCTGGCAATCCTTTTCTCCACCGGGGCGATCTTCACCAAGGAGCCGAGCATGGGAATCATCTCCGCTTTCATTGTCGGTTTGCTCTTAAGTTCCCGGCCCCGCTTCCCCAATTGGAAGAAGTATCTTTTCTTGGTACCAATTCTTCTGGTCGTAGTCTATGAGTTCCTGATCACTCCCGCGTGGTCGGTCCGATTCGCCTCCTATGGTCAGGCCACCGTTGGAAAACTCATCGAGAATTATCTCTTTTACACCGATAGTCTGGCCGGCGGCTTCTTGGGATTTACGCTGTTGATTCTGTTTTTCTATTTGCTGATATCGAGCCTGTGCACTCGTCTCTCGAGCGCCAGAACTACCACTCGATTGACTTTTTGGCAAACGCCGGTCTTTTTTCTCCTGTTGTCGATCTTTCTGGGTCTCAGCGACCCGATTCTTTTTCATCTCCCATTTCTTATGGCTCTGTTTGCCGCTCTGTGGTTGGCTTTCCGCGGGGAGAGATCTCATCTGCCTTTTGTCTTATGGTTTGCGGTGGTTTTCTTCCTGTTGCTGGGTCTGAAGAACCATATCGCAACCAATCTCTTCAACAGCACTTACGGTCTTGCGGTGCTTTTGGGCATATCTGCTGAAAGAGCCCATCGAGAGTTGAAGAGATACCTCCCGGAATTGCTGAAATCACGAAAAGCTGCGACTGCGGGACTGGTGGCGACGACGATCGTGGTGGTGATCTTGGCGGGCAATCAGATTGCCTATCAATATAAGGCTTTGAAGGTCCTGAAAAACACGCGACAGAACTTCAAAGATGTTACCGAATTCATAGTGGAGAAGCTCCCGGCAAACTCAGAGCTTTTTCTCGTTGATTACGGCTCCTTGGGAAGTGAGTATCGCAGGAAGGTTATGGGGGGAGATCTTCTGGAGAAAGCTCGTTATCATAAAACCATGAGAATCGATTATATGGAGCCGCTCTTGGATCTCAGCGGTCGTCCGGACATAAGAGTGCGCACGCTGAGAGAGATAAGCCAGGACTTCGGGTCCGATTCATACGTTCTTCCGGCCAACATCAGAGAGAATGGTTTTCTCAAGCAGCTTCTAGATGAGAGAGGAATTGAGGCTGAAGCGGTTTTCAGAGTGGGGCGTGGCGTGGATTCCGCCTACGTGTATGAATTGCTCTCCTCTCTCAAGATTTCGCAGGAATCGCCCACACCACAGATTGATGCAACCGCACTATGAAAGGCTGGCGCCGTTGGCGGCAAACTCACCTCTTCCGGTCAAACCCCGTTTATAGGCACCGGAGCGATTTCAGGCGCTGTCTGGTTTCCCTTTGGCAGTGTTAGCAGATGAGCAAAATCCACTTGTATATCTGGCTTAAGGTGCATATATTTAGCGCGAAATCTTAAGATGTGAGGTGAACTTGGCAAAGGTCTGTGAAATCTGCGGGAAAAGACCCGGCTTCGGCCATAACGTGAGCCACGCCAACAACAAGACTCTGAGGAGGTGGAATCCCAACCTTCAGCGGGTGAGGGCACGGATTGACGGTCGGGTGAAGCGGATCAACGTCTGCACCCGCTGTCTCAAGGCCGGCAAGGTAACGAAGGCGGCGTGAGCTTTCGGAATTCGCAGTGGTCTTTGAAGCCGAGTCAATCGGCTTTTTTTTTGTAAATTCCGTGAAGCCTCTTTTTATCTCCACCTAAGTCGATGAAATCCCAGGGAAAGAGGTCCTGCGGAGATCTCTCGGTGTAGAGCAGAGCTTCCATTTCCACTCCCTTTGACTTAAGCAGGCTCTTGAGGGATTTGCCGGTGGAAACAAAATCCGCCAGGGCCTCCCCAAGTAGTCTGGTGCCGACCGAAATCATTGCGGAGACCTCCGAACTTCGCAGGCCCTGAGCCTGAAAGCTCACCCCCGACAATCGCCCGAATCTGCTTTTGAGGAGCCTGATCTTTCGCTCTAGATCCCCTTTTGGGGAATAGGGTGCATACATGAATGGTGTCCAGGGTTTGGGTACGAAGGGGGCGAGAGAGATTCTTATATTTCCTCGAAAGTAGTCTCTCTTGATTTTTTCCACCAGTTCAACGATGGCCTTCATATCGTCGGCGGTTTCGCCGGGCAGGCCGACCATGAAGTAGAGCCTCAACTTTCTGATCCCGGCCCGATTTGCAAGCTCCGCTCCTTTGAAGACCTCTTCGTCTCTGATCTTCTTGCCGATGGCGAAGCGGAATCTCTCATCCCCAACTTCCGGGGCGATGGTCAACGTCAACTCCCCGGATTTCCGAAGATACTCGGTGATTTTGATTTCAACCTTGTCCGCTCTGAAAGAAGATAGTCCTAGACCGAGACCTTCTTTAACAATCTTCCGGCAGAGGTCTGGAAGTTCAGGGTAATCAGACAGAAGTGTTCCGATCAGACCGACCTTGCCGGCACCGGCGTTGTGATCTTCGATGACGTTCAATACCGTTTCGGGAGGACTGAACCTGGTAGGGGAATAGACAGCTCGGGCGGCACAGAAACGGCAGCGGTGGGGACAGCCTCGCCCGACCTCTATCAAAAATGTGTTCTTAAAGTGACTCAAGTCAGAGATCACCGGAGAGTAAGCGGGGTGTTCTTCCACACCCAGATCCAAGGCCCTCCTCACTCTTGCTGAAGCCTTGCCTGTTGCCACAAAAGATCTCTGTCCTCCCCGGTGGTCATACCCCACTGAATAGAATTTCGGTACGTAGACTCCCTCAAGTTGTGAAAGTTCAGTCAGGAGTTCCTCTTTGTCCTTTTTGCCTTTCTCCAGGAAGACTCTGACGAAATCATGGATGAAGCTTTCTGCCTCTCCGATGAAGAGGAGGTCAAAGAGGGGAGCGAACGGTTCAGGATTCAGTGTGGGAGCGATTCCACCGGCCATGAGGAGGGGAAAATTCTCATTCTCTCTGTCCCTTGCCAGAAGCGGCATGTTCACCTCCTTTATAAGGCGCAGAGCATGGATCAAATCGAGCTCGTAGGAAATGGAGAAGGCGATAGCGTCAAAGGAAGTGAGGGAACCTCCAGTCTCAAGTGTGTAGCAGCTTCCCTCTTTTAGTCTCTTCTCGAAGAAGAAGCGTTCGCAACTGACACTCTCCTCCTGGTTGAAGAGACGATAGACTGTCTGGAAACCGAGATTGGATATGCCCACCTCGTAGCTATTGGGATAACCGAGAGCGATCCTCAACCGAGGTCTTTGCCTCCCACCGGAGACCGGTCGGCCTGGGGCTGAGAAGATCATGCCTCTTTCAGATTTCAAAATCCCCTGACGGTATCTTTGAAACTGCCTTTTCATCAGAATCGTGAGGTCTCTGGGAGATTCCCTACTGAAGTTACTCGGCAAGACATCGAGACAAATGCAGTTGCTCTAAAGGATTCTCTTCCACTTCGCTGTCTTCAGCAGGTTCAAGGTGGTGCCATTCGAGCCATCAGCGACCCGGAAAGACCGGCTGGTATTCCGCTTCGCTTTCCGGACCCCAACCAACGTAGAAATACATATAAGGGCCAGTGAAGCTGACCTCCGGCCCGCTCGAGATCTCCAGATCCTCCATACTCCAATGGGAGGGGTTGGGCATATACTTGTAGCCGCCGCGAAGCCCCAGATACCAATTCTCAGTCGTGTATTCGCTCATCCTTTGATAGACGAGCCAGTGCAAGCCCACTCCGAAGTTCAAAACCAAGCCGGAGCTTGTGAGCTTAGAGATCCTGCGAGGGCTGGACAAAACCTCGCCGAAGTTCAGACCGGCTTGATCCGGAATCAGCTTGAGGACCATCCAGCCGAGGCCAACTCCGACGAAGGGATAGGTCTCTATCTGCTCGCTCAGATGAAAAAGATAACCTGCGTCCAGATAGGCATCGACACCGCTGAGTTTCACCAGCACCGAATCCGATCTGCTTTTCTGCCAAAAACCTCCAGCTTCGAAGCCGAAGAGGAGATGCTCACCCAAGAGTCCGGTGCCGAAGCCTCCCAGATAGAGGTTGCTATTATCCAGTTGACCCAGGTTCTCATCTGAAAGTGAACGGTTCAAGTCTTCGAGATCAAAAGAATTGCTACCCAGGCAGATCGCCGCCAATCTTTGAGATATCCCCTCCTCCGGGCAGAAGAGGAGAAGCATCAGAAGACAGGTGAGGGGCAATAGGTAGAGCTTTCGCATTGTCTTTTCCTCCGTCTTTGGCCAGACGACGCCGGGCTGTTTTGGGTTGACAATCATCGAGGGATACTATATTCTAAGCTCTGTTTTGGCAAGAGAAAATGCTGATTTTCGGAGGTATCGGTGAGAGAATATAGTGTGAACCAATTGAGGAATATCGGATTGGTAGCTCATGGAGGTGCAGGTAAGACCTCCCTGGCTGAGGCCATGCTGTACAACGCTGGCGCGACTAATCGGTTGGGGAATGTGGATCAAGGCACGACCGTTTCCGATTACAGCCAGGACGAGGTCGAAAGGAAAATCTCAATCTCTGCCTCGCTTTTGAACTTCGAGTGGAATGGGCACAAGATCAACGTAGTGGATATGCCCGGCTATGCCGATTTTGTTGGAGAGGTGATCGGAGGACTGCGCGTCTGCGAGAGTGCTCTTATTCCGGTTAGCGCCGTTGCTGGCCTGGAGGTGGGAACCGGCACTGCCTGGGAGTGGGCAGAGAGATATGGTAGCACCCGGGTGTTTTTCATCAATAAGATCGAGAAGGAACACGCCTCCTTCAAGTCAGTTTTCAAAGCCCTTCAGGAGCGGTTCGGCTCGAAGGTGGTGGCACTGCAAATCCCTCTCGGGGAAGCTCTCAATTTCAAAGGGATAATAGACTTAATCAGAGTGAAGGCCTACCGGTTCGAGGCCGGCAAAGCCAAAGGGGTGGAGATTCCAGCAGAGCTGAAAGAAGGGGCCAAAGAGCTCAAGGAAAAGTTGGTGGAGGTAGTGGCGGAATCGGATGATAACCTCTTGGAGAAATTCTTCGACGCCGGAACCTTATCCGAAACAGAGATGAAGGAGGGGTTGAGAAAGGGGATTGCCCAAAATCAGATCTTTCCGGTTTTCTGTGGCTCCGCCACCGAGAACGCGGGAGTCTCTTTACTGCTGGATGCCATCGTCGACTATTTTCCCTCCCCCGTGGACGTAAAGGGCTGGGAGGGCAAGGCGCCCGACTCCGAGGAGACCGTCGAGCTGAAGGTGGATCCCAACTCTCCAACATGTGCCTTTGTTTTCAAGACCATCTCCGAACCGCACGTCGGAGAGCTCTCCTTATTCC
>JBHIBM010000083.1:0-7373 GCA_046759085.1 Candidatus Zixiibacteriota bacterium | reverse complement strand
CCCAGTAGAAGGGATTCTCGGCGCGGGGAATCGAGGTGCCGCCGCCGATCCAGGTATTTATGCCGGTCACCATATATTTGACGTGGGATTTCTCTAAGACCGACGGTAAACCCCAGGCGTAACCGGGAACGTCGTCCTGTATGATGGTCTCAAGAGGCGGCGTACTGCAAAGTCCGGCGGCCACCTTGGCGGGATAGAGAAAGCGGTTGATCTCCTCTGCTCCCAGAAAGCCGGAGTGCATACTGGCATACCCAGCACATAGACCGATCCTTCCCCGCTCAATTAGCTGGATCAGCTCTTGACGTTGAGCGGAGCTGCTCCTTTTCCACCATTGTTCCCACTGCCACAGGGTCTCGATAGTCCACTTATAATCCGGGTCCTGATAACAGAGCTCGATGGCGTCGTCGATGGTCTCCTTACACTTCCGAGCGACGACGTTCTGGGGGTCGGTGAAACCGATATCCAGATGGGTCATCTGTATTATGTAAAGATAGCGTATGCTGGAGGAGATACCCTCCGACTTATCCCCAGAAGCGAGATTGGGTGTGGCTAGGAAGAAAAACATCCCCGCAAGAATGCAGGGACATACATGGAACATCTTTTTATCCTTTCTATCTTTTATCTTCTTTCTCTCCGATATCCCACCCCAAACGAGCTACATTTTCAATATAACAGAAAAGACTGTTCTAACAAGGGAATTTCAGCTATCAGCCTTCAAGCTTTGGGCGAACTTCACCTTGAACTCCCTGGTGGCTTGGTCCAACTTTTTCTCCGTGGCCTCGGTGAGATCCTTCGTCGTAGCTATTTCGTGGGCGATGTCTGGATAGCTCTCCTCGACGAAGTTGTAGAATTCCTCCTCGAAACGCTGACAGCTCTCGACCGCCAGATCGTCGAGAAAGCCGTTGGTGGCAACCCATATGATCATCACCTGTCTCTCCACCGGCATGGGAACGTACTGATCCTGTTTCAAGATCTCGACCACCCTCTCCCCGCGGGTCAACTGTGCCTGAGTGGCCTCATCAAGCTCAGTTCCAAACTGGGTGAAGGCTGCCAGCTCCCGATACTGAGCCAAATCCAACCGCAGACGCCCCGCGACTCTTCTCATCGCCCTATTCTGGGCGTTACCGCCCACGCGCGACACCGAAATACCAACGTTGATAGCCGGTCTAACTCCGGCATAGAACAGGTCCGGCTCCAGATAGATCTGACCGTCGGTGATGGAAATGACGTTGGTGGGAATGTAAGCGGCGATATCCCCGGCCTGAGTCTCAATTACCGGTATGCCCGTCAGCGAACCACCTCCCTGTTTTTCCGACAGCTTGGCGGCCCTCTCCAGGAGTCGAGAGTGAAGATAGAAGATGTCTCCGGGGAAAGCCTCTCTGCCGGGAGGGCGGCGCAGAAGCAGTGCCAACTGGCGGTAAGCTTGAGCATGCTTGGAGAGGTCATCGTAGAAGCAGGCCACGTGCTGACCGTTGTCCCGGAAATACTCGCCCATGGTGACGCCAGCATATGGGGCCATGTACTGCAGTGGCGCTGGCTCGGTGGCAGATGCAGCGATCACGGTGGTGTATTCCATCGCCCCGTGATCCTCCAGAGTCTTGACCACCCGAGCCACAGTGGAGTTCTTCTGCCCGACGGCCACATATATGCAATGGAGGTCGGTGTCCCGCTGATTTATTATGGTATCGAGAATGATGGCGGTCTTGCCGGTCTGGCGGTCGCCAATGATGAGTTCCCGCTGACCTCTCCCGATCGGTATCATGGAGTCGATCGCCTTAAGGCCGGTCTGAACCGGCTCCTTGACCGGCTGCCTCTGAATGACGTTCGGAGCTCGTGTTTCCAAATTGCGATACTCCTCCGTGACTACGGGACCCTTCCCGTCCAACGGTTGCCCCAGAGGATTGACCACCCTACCGATCACCGCCCCGCCAACCGGAACGGAGGCGATCCTGCCGGTGCGCCGCACGGTGTCACCCTCTTTGATGTTATGGTCGCTCCCGAAGATGACGGCGCCGACGTTGTCCTCTTCTAAGTTGAGAATCATACCCAGGGTCTCACCGGGGAAAAGGAGCAGCTCCGACATCATAGCATCCTCCAACCCCCAGATGCGAGCAATGCCGTCTCCAACCTGGAGGATGGTGCCGACCGATTCCATCTCCAGCTTGGTCTCGTATTTGGCGATCTCCTTCTGGATCACTGCGGAAACCTCTTCAGGCCTTAAGGGCATGGAACTTCTACCTCCGATCTATCTTACCAACTCCGAACCCAACCATACTGAAGTTCATTACTCCGTTACGTGAGAGTCGGCCTTGATGCCCCCTTTACTCCTCCTTTGCCGACCTTCTAATTAGCTCGTAAACCTCTTTGCCGGCAGCAACAAAGCCAAAGACTATGAACACGATCATCAAATAGGGCTCCGTCCCCAGCTTCTCGTCCAGGAAGGAACCAAGGAAATAGCCCAGAAGCGGGGCGACCACCATAATGACGGGGATGAGAGTGAGAAACCCGATTTGGCGGTAACCGACAAACTTGTCATCTTTCCTTTTAAGCAACGCTGACCAACTTCAAACGGTTAGCAAGTAAATATCTTGCTCACCCTTTGTCAAGGGAGAATGGTCTCCCGGGAGATCCTGGGCCTCACCCAACCACGTTCAGAAGACTCCGCTCGTGGCACTCCGACCGTCCCTGTCCTGTTCACAATAGATACGCTCTGTTTCCTGTCCTCAAAATCCGCCGATAAGAAAGGATGGCACCAAATACAAAGAACGTCGGGCCATCATGGCAATGATAAGAAACGGGTCAGGTCAACCCCAGAGGGGGTTATCGGAACATCCGAGTCAGCATTGGCTCAACTCCGTCCCCCTCGGTATTTTCGTATACGAGCAAGGGGAATTCAGCTTTGCCAACCACCAATTCATGGAGTTGACGGGATTTCAAGAGGGGAAGTCTCCCCCAAGGGAAATGGAGCAGCTCTTTCCAGAGGATTTCCTCTCCCTCCTGCAGGAGTTATCCCAACGCGAGAAGAGAGACAAGATCTCCCTGAGCCTCGAATTGAGATCTGAACAAGGGAGCATACCGGTGGAGGTCACCCTAGTTCAGGCAGACCATCAGGGACAGACATCACTCTGGGGCTACGTGCGCTCTCTCCCCGAATCTAGGTCTTGGGAAAGTCGCAAGTTGCGAGCACTCTACAAGTTGGCCAAGATCACCTCCTCCACCGTGGAGTTGGACAATCTGCTGGAATTGGTAGCCTCCTGCGCCGAGGAGCTCACCGGCGCCGACGAATGCAACATCTTTACACTGGAAACCGCCTCCAAGCGCCTGAAGCCAATTTACACCGACAATGAGGAGTTCAAAGAGCAGATCCTTTCGTTCTTCCTGAAGATGGATGAGGGGCTCGTAGGTTGGGTGGCCTCTCATGGCGAGGGGCGCATCGTTAACTACAACGACCCCGACAAGATCTCCAAGCAGATCCCGGGAACGCCGGAGGAGGTGGAATCCTTGGTGGGTGCTCCGCTGATCGCGAGGGGACGCGTCATCGGAGTAATCATACTCTATAAGCTGGGCGAGAAGGAGTTCCTGGAAGCGGATTTAGAATTACTGACAATCCTTGCAGAGCAGATCGCCGGAGCCGTCGACAAGGCCCTGCTGGTTCAAACCGCCGAGAAATATGCTGCCAGGTCCCGCCTGGTGGGAGAAATAGGTCTTCACATTAACTCCCTGCTGGACAGCGACCAAGTGCTGAAGCAAGTGGTCAGACTAATACTGGAGAGCTTCGGCTACCAGAGCGTCACCATCGCCCTGAGAGAGAAAGAGAGACTGCTGGTGAGAGCTATTGCCTCGAAGTCTGAAAGCACCGTTAAGATCGGCAAGGAGTTAGACCTCGGTGGCCCCGGGATAATAGCGGCAGTGGCTCGAGAGGGAAGTTTCCACAACTGCCCGGAGGCCAGGAAGGATCCCCTTTTCCTGAATCTGGATGAGGACTCAAAGGTGCGTTCGGAGCTAGCGGTTCCCATAATCAGCAAGGGGGAGCTCCTGGGGGTCCTGGATCTCCAGAGCGAGCAAGAATATGCTTTCTCCGGGGAAGAGGTCGCGACCGCTCACGACTTGGCCAACCAGGCGGCTTTGGCATTGGAGAATGCCAGACTCTACTCCCAGACCAAACTGCGCAACGAGCAGATAAATCTGGCCTGGGAGATCGGCAGGAAGATAAACAGCATCCTCAATGTGGATAGCCTCTTAAGTGAGGTCGTCGAACTGATTGCGGAGTCGTTTCACTACTACTACGCCAGCATCCACTTGGTCGAGGGTGACTATCTGGTGCTCAAAAAAGGGCTCGGGGAAGAGGGGTGTGACTTAGGTGAGAAGAGCCTCAGCCTTAAGATCGGGGAGCAGGGAATCTGCGGCTGGGTGGCCGAACGGGGTCAACCCCTGTTGGCAAACGACGTCGCCAAGGAGCCTCGCTATTACTCCATAGAGGAGTTAGAGGGAACCAAATCGGAGCTCTGCGTTCCCATAACCAGTCAGGAAAAGACCATCGGGGTTCTCGACGTCCAAAGCAATAGACTAGGTGCGTTCGACTCCGGTGACCTCCATCTCATCGAACTCATCGCCTCCCAAGTCTCCATAGCACTGGAGAACGCCCGCTTGTTTGACAATTTGAAAGAGGCTTATGACAAGCTCAAGGAGACCCAAGCTCAGCTGGTGCAATCCGAGAAGCTCAAGGCCCTGGGTGAGATGGCCAGCGGGGTGGCTCACGACTTCAACAACGTCCTGGGGGCAATCCTGGGACGGGCTCAGCTAACACAGACAAAAACGGAAGATCCGGAGCTGTTGCGAAGCCTGAAGTTCATAGAATTAGCCGCCACCGATGGGGCTCAAACCGTGAAGAGGATTCAGGACTTCACCCGCACTCGCACCGAGAGGGATTTCCAGACGGTCGACATCAATCGGCTGATAGAAAGCGCTCTGGATATGACCAGACACAAATGGAAAAATGAGATGGTCGAAAGAGGGGGCGTGGTTGAAGTGGAAACCGACCTTCAAGAACCATCCCCGCTCGTGAAGGGGAATCCAGCTGAGTTGAAAGAGGTGTTAACCAACCTCATCATCAACGCCCTGGAGGCAATGCCCAAAGGCGGCCGACTGAAGGTCTCCACCTCCCAAGAAGAGAACTTCGGGATTGTTGAGGTTTGCGACACCGGGGTGGGCATGGCCGAAGCGGTCAAGAACAGAATCTTCGATCCCTTCTTCACCACTAAAGGGCCGGAGGGAACCGGTTTAGGTTTGAGTGTCACCTACGGTATTATCATCCGCCACAACGGAACGATAGAGGTTAGAAGCCAACCTCAAAAGGGATCTAAATTCACTATCAAGTTACCCAAGGAGAAGGTGACTTCTGAATCCGAGATGAAGGAAACGGTAGTCGAGATTCCCGATGCCTCCGCCAAGATTCTGCTGATAGACGACGAAGCCGCAATCCTTCAGCTCACCTCCGAGATCCTGGAGGGGAACGGGCATAAGACTGTTTGCGCCCACTCCGGGAAGGAGGGAATTCAAAGATCGAAAGAAGAGGAGTTCGACATCGTGATCACCGACCTGGTGATGCCCGACCTTTCCGGCTGGCAGGTCGCCCAGGCCATCAAGAAGAACCGCGCCAACACTGTGGTCATACTGGCTACCGGCTGGGGAACCCAACTGGATCGTGATAAACTCTCCAGAAGCGATATCGACCTACTTCTGTCTAAACCCTCCAAGCTCGACGATGTTCTGCAAGTTGTTAGAGAGGCATTGGTTCTAAAGATGAAAAGGGAAGAAACCGAAAAGACAGCCTCCTCTGAGGCCCCGAGGCCGGTTTAAGATCTGGAGAAATCCCTGAGGATCGTCTGAATTATCTCCCTAGTCCCTCTCCCCTGGGTCAGCTTCACCCTCTTCACCCGACCTCCCCAGGATTTCACCTCCCTGGCGCCGACAATTTCCCTCAACTCATAATCCGCCCCCTTGACCAGAATGTCGGGCTTCAACACATTGATTACCCTCAGAGGTGTTTCCTCGTTGAAGATAAAGACGTAGTCAACTGGCTCTAAAGCAGCGATAATTTCAGCGCGGTCTTTCTGAGGTAGGACTGGGCGCCCCTTTCCCTTGATTTTTCTGACTGATCTGTCACTATTGACGGCAACGATCAGGACCTCCCCGAACGATTTTGACCTTCTAAGATAGTCCAGATGTCCCTTGTGAATCAGGTCGAAACAACCATTGGTGAAGACAACAGTTCTGCCCCTTTCTTTCAGTTTGGATCGAATAGACAGGAGTCGGTTCAGTGTAACAGTCTGCCCCATAGGGACTTGCGCTTGACTACTTAAAGCAATAGGTCACCTCGGTGGAAACTCTACCTCGGCAAACCATTCTATCTTGATATCCGGAAAGATGGCATCCCGTTTCTTACAATCGCCTAAGAAGGTCCATTCCCCCTCCTCTACGTGTTCACCATGACCATATCTCTCAACCATGTCTGCCAGACGGTTGAAATCGGCATGGTGCTGCGCCAGGCGCATCTCAGCATAGTCACGTGCCGCCCAGGTCGAGATCAGAAACTGCCAATCGGAGGCGGAAAGTAGCAGAAGCTCCCGCGCCGCCTGCTTCAAGATATCCTGCAGGTTTGTATCCATGTTATCCTTGAACTCCCGGGCCAGATTCTGCATCCTCAACTCATCCTCATAGATATGTTTCCAGGTCCACTCTGTCCATTCGTTGAGCCAGATGTAGTGGTAACCACCCTCCCCCCAACTCCCCTCCGGGATGGAGAGTGTCTGTGTCGGCTGGGCCTCATCGAGGAATTTGCTGCAGGTCGTCAACTCCAGCTCCGGGTCATCGTGGATGTATTTCAGAACCGACTTCAGAAACTGGGGACCCTCAAACCACCAGTGCCCGAAAAGTTCGCTGTCGAAGGGGGCACACAGAATCCCCTTGCGACCGGTCGAATCATGATGCTTTTTCAATAACTCCCTTATCATATGCTTGAAGTGACCAGCGTTCTCCGGGATTCGAGATTGAGCATTTTCGGGAATATAGACCTCTTTCTCCCCCAGATCACTTTTCACCGAGGTCACCTTCCAGTAGCGATGACCGCCAGGCCAGTGCTTTTTGTGAAAATCGAGGTAGTTGCCATCACCGGGGTAACCCCACTCCCCGGACCAGACCTGCAGACCGGTGTCCGGGTCCCTGGTGAAAATCGCCACCGGCTTTTTTCCCTCAGCGCTTCCGACCAGATAGACCTCCCTGGGAGTCCGCTCCTTCAGCTCCTTCCGGGGTTGAAACTGTTTTTCGAACTGTCCCCACAATCTCCGCAGAGCTTTGAAGCGATCAAGGTATAC
>JBHIBM010000082.1:0-7407 GCA_046759085.1 Candidatus Zixiibacteriota bacterium | reverse complement strand
GGAGGCGTCAGCATGGCAATGGTCATTAGAAGAGAAAGGTAACAGGGGACAGGGAACGGGAGCAGGGAACAGGGCCAACCCCGGCCCCGTACATTCCGCACATTGCGTATGTGTAGGCCGGGTTGTCTCAACCCGGCGAAACAGAAATGGTGAACCTCTGCACATTGCGTATGCGCAGGCCGGGTTGTCCCAACCCGGCGAAAGGGAGATCATGAACCACAAAATCGATCGGGAGAGGGAGTAGGCCGGGTTGTCCCAACCGGCGAGACCGAGATCATGAACCTCAAAATCGATTGGGAGAGCACAAATGCATAAACACATCATATTAGAAAAAGAGGAGGGGATTGCAAAGATAACCCTCAATCGCCCACCAGTGAACATCCTCAACATCGAGATGATGCGGGAGATCATCGATCTCCTCGGTGAGTTGGCGAAGGAGAAGGATCTGAAAACCGTCCTTTTTCAGGGAAACCAGAAGGCTTTCTCCGCCGGCGTGGATGTGGGCGAGCACACCGCTGACAAGGTCGAGGAGATGATCGAGGTTTTCGGCAAGCTGTTCGAGGCCATCAATTCCATACCGGTAATCACTCTTGCTTCGGTCGAGGGAATGGCTCTGGGTGGTGGCTGCGAAGTCGCCACCTTCTGTGACCTTATCGTCGCCTCCGAGAATGCCAAATTCGGCCAACCAGAAATCAAGTTAGCGGTTTTCCCTCCGGTAGCAGCGCCTATCTTCCCTCGCTTAATCGGTCGTCAGAGGGCTCTTGAGCTACTGCTGTCGGGGGATACAATTGACGCTAAAGAGGCCCATCGAATCGGACTCATCAATCAGGTCTATTCCCAGGAACGCTACCAGGAGTCACTTCAGAAGTTTATCGCCGGGTTTACTGCGCAGAGTGCTATTGCTCTGGCTCTGACGAAGAAGGCAGTGGATGGAGGCTTATATCTCCCTGTCCTGGAGGCCATCGACGTCGCCAACAAGATCTATATTGATGAGTTAATGAAGACCGAGGACGCCAACGAGGGATTGAAAGCATTCTTAGAGAAAAGGAAGCCGGTTTGGAAGAATCGGTGAATTGGCAAGAGTGACCAGCAGTGTGTTTTGAATCCCATACAGAAAGCTGAAGGAGGTTCTCACTCCAATGGATATTTTTCGCAAATGGTATGAGGAGCGTCACCAATACGCCAAAGAGTGGAAGGAGAAAAACGGCGGCAAGGTGATGGGGTGTTTTTGCAGCTACGTCCCCGAAGAGCTGCTTTGCGCCGCCGGGGCTCTACCGGTGAGAGTCTTAGGAAGCCACGAGCCCCAGGATGTCACCGAGCCATACATCTTCGGGATGTTCTGTCCCTTCTGTCGAGATGTCTTGGCGCAGGGATTAAAGGGGAGATACAATTATCTGGATGGCATCGTCCTGTCTCAATCCTGTCTGCATCTGAGGCAGTCCTTCACCAGCTGGAGGTTGCACATCCCGATCGATTATAATTACTACCTCTATATGCCCAATAAGGTCCAGACTCCCCACGCTAAACCCTATCTCCGGGGCGAACTGGAGAAATTCAAAAAATCTCTGGAGGAGTTTACCGGCAAGACCATAACAGACGAAGCCCTGAAGGAATCGATCGGGCTTATCAACAGCAACCGCCGGTTGATGCATCAGGTTTACGAGCTCCGCAAACAGGACAATCCTCCTCTGACAGGCCTGGAGGCGATGTGGATGACCACCTCCAGCATGTGGGTGGACAAGAAGGATCACAATCGGGAACTGGAGCGGGTCTTAAAAGAACTCCCCCACCGTCAGCTGAATCGCGAGACCGGCGCCCGGTTGATGCTCATCGGCAGCGAGGACGATGATACTGAATTTGTCGAGATGATCGAGTCGGTCGGTGCCACTGTGGTGGTCGATGATCACTGCACCGGCACGCGCTATTTCTGGAACGAAGTGAAGTCCGACGCTGATTTATTGCGGGCCATCGCTAACCGTTACATCGAGCGCCCCGCCTGTCCCAGCAAGGATTGGGAGGAACGCACCCGCTTCCCGCATATTCTCAAATTGGCGAAGGATTACAATGTCCAGGGCGCCATTCTGATTCAGCAGAAATTCTGCGATCCCCACGAGTGCGACCTCCCCCCTTTGAGGAATTTCTTGAATGAAAACGGGATCCCCTCTCTGACCCTGGAGTTCGATGTCACCGTTCCGGTGGGTCAGTTTCGAGTCAGGGTGGAAGCTTTCTTAGAGATGATTGGAGAAGAAGACCTCTTTTGAAATCTGGAGTTAGCAATGTCCGAGGTTAAGAAATACAAGACCGAAGCTCTCAAAACATGGCAGAAGGCCAAGGAGCTGAGGCAGAAGTACTATCAAGATTATGCCACTGCTCACGAGAGGGGAGGTTTAAGGTGGACCGGGGGAGCGTGGTGTTTCGATGCCATCCCCGCTGGTTTGGGAGACGACGTCTATCCCATCACCGGTGAGCCCTATGCGGCTTCCTGCGCTTTCAACAAGCCTTTCTCCACGGAGTGTTTGGAGGCTACTGAGAAGAGGGGATGGGCTCGAGATCTCTGTTCTTACATGCGAAACTACTGGGGCTCGATGTATCTCGACAAATTCGCCTTCGGGGGAGAGTATCCCAGGCCCGATTTCGCCTTTCAGAATCACATCTGCTGCAGTCACGCCAAGTGGTATCAGCACGTCGCCGAATACAAAGGGATTCCTTACTTCTGCTTCGATGTCACCGTCGGGCCATACAGCGAGCTGGACGAGAATCGCCTGGTTTACTTGGTCAATCAATTGCACGAGGCCATCGAGTGGCTGGAGAAAACCACCGGCAGGGAATACGATGATGAGAAGCTGATTCAGGCAGTTTACAACGAATGCCGTTCCACCTCAGTCTGGGCTGAAATCTGTTGTCTGAACAAGACCGTTCCCGCTCCCCTCGAGGAAAAGACCATGTATTCCCTGTACGTCTTCGGGACTCTTCAGAAAGCCTCCAAGGAAGTAGCTGATTTCTACGAGGAGCTCCGGGACGAGGTCAAATATCGGGTCGACAATCAGATCGCCGCAGTTCCAACGGAGAGGTGCCGTCTGATGTCGGATACCCAGCCTCCGTGGGGTTTTCTCAATGTGTTCAGGTATCTGGAGAAATTCGGGGCCCTCTCGGTCGGTTCCCTTTACACCTTCGGATTGATCGGAATCTGGGAGGACAAACCTGATGGCAGTTGGGGCCCGAGGACGACTCCCCAAGAAGAGGGAATCAAGATCGAAACTAGGGATCAAGCCTTAAGGATTCTGGCAGATTGGAATCTCTCCAAGCCAGAATGGCAACATTTCTACGATCCCCAGTTGAAAAGCGAGATGATGATTCGGATCGCCAAGGAGTGGAAGCTCGACGGGGTTATGCTGCACTACAACCGCGGTTGTGAGGGATTGAGCCTGGGGATTGCGGAGAATCGCCTAGCCCTCCAAGAGGCTGGTTTTCCGGTGATGGTTTTCGAGGGGAACATGGGTGACGAGCGGGAGTTCGATCTCACCAGAACCATGTCGAGAATCGACGCCTTCATGGAAACCTTAGAGTTGAAGCAGTTAGAACCGTAGTGACGGAGAGGTCATGTTGGAGACTTAAGATGATTACAGCCGGAATCGATTGTGGAGCCAAAAATACTAAAGTTGTCATTCGAAAAGATGGAGAAGTGATAGCAAAGAGCTTGGTTTTGAGTGGCTTCGACCAGAAGGCGGCCGCCGAAGAAGCCCTTGAGATGGCGTTGAAGGAAGCGAACCTCTCGAAGAAGGACATCGAGCATATCACTGCCACCGGTGTTGGGATGAAGGAAGCACCCTTTGCCGATGACACCATAACGGAGGTTGGCTCTGTCGCTAAGGGGACGGTATTCCTCTTCCCCAACGCCAGGACGGTGATAGACGTGGGCGCCGAGGAGGGACGAGCCATAAGAGCCGACAGCTCCGGTAAGGTGGTGGATTTCGCCATAAACGAGAAATGCGCTGCCGGGGCTGGCGCCTTCACGGAGGCCATGGCCAGAGCCCTGGAAGTGCCGTTGGAGAAGATGGGAGAGTTCTCTCTGAAATCCCAGAATGCAGTTCCCATGAACGCCCAGTGTGCCATCTTCGCTGAATCCGAGGTGGTCTCCCTGATCCACGCTAAAACCCCCAAGGAAGACATCGTCCGGGCGGTCCACGATGCCATTGCCAGCAGAATCACCTCCATGGTCAGGCGGGTGGGAATTGAAAAAGAAGTTGCTTTAGTGGGCGGTGTAGCCAGAAACGTCGGCTTCGTCAAGTCTATGAAGGACGATTTAGAACTGGAGATGCTGATCCCCGAAGACCCGGAGTTTGTCGGGGCATTGGGCGCAGCCATAGCGGCGGCTGAAAACAGGTAGAAGGCGGGGTCTGACGATTTCTCTGAGGTGAACGATGAGTCAAGAATACTGGAGATGGAAAGAATATAACTGGAGAGATGAAAAGATCGACTGGAAGGCGGCAAACACCATCACCGCCGGGGTGGATGTCGGCTCCGTGAGCTCCCAGGCGGTAGTCATGACAGATGGGAAGCTCTTCGCTTACAGCAACATGAGGACCGGCTCTGATTCCCCGGACAGCGCCAGAAAAGCCATGGACTGGGCTCTGGAAGGGACCGGCATGAAGCTGGAGTATATAAAATATGTCGTCGGAACCGGATACGGACGGGTGAATGTTCCCTTCGCTCAGAAGGCCATTACCGAAATCGCCTGTCACGCTCGTGGCGGCAACATGATGTACGGACCCACGGTGCGCACCATCCTGGATATGGGTGGTCAGGACTGCAAGGCTATCCACTGTGATGAGCGCGGCAAGGTTACCAATTTCCTAATGAACGACAAATGTGCCGCCGGAACTGGAAGGGGCATGGAGGTATTCGCAGACCTTTTGGCAGTCCCGATTGAGGATGTCGGGGAGCTTTCCTTCGAGGTGGACGAAGAGCCCGAACCCGTCAGCAGCACCTGTGTGGTATTCGCTAAATCGGAGGCAACCGCTCTTTTGAGGCAGGGCTGGCCTAAAAGCAAGGTCTTGGCTGCCTATTGCTCGGCAATGGCTCACCGAGTTTTTACCCTCCTGGAGAGAATCGGGGTGGAAAGAGACTTCGCTATCACTGGAGGCATTGCCAAAAATGTCGGAGTGGTGAGAAGGTTGGAGAAAGAAGTAGGAATGAAGCCTTTGACCTCCAAGTATGATACCCAGATTGCTGGTGCCATCGGAGCTGCGTTGTTCGCAAAAGCTTTGCTTGAGAAATCTAGGAAGTGAAATGAGGAAACCATGTTGGCCAACTTCGGTTACAAAGACGGTTCCGGCGATTACTTCATAACCATTGACACCGAAAAATGTGATGGGTGTGGAGAATGTATCAGTGCGTGTCCATACGGAGTACTGGAGATGGTTGAGAACGAGTTTGATCCCCTGGAAGGTGGAGAGATCGCTGCCGTCAGCGAGGAGCATCGCAAGAAGATAAAATACAGCTGTGCCCCCTGCAAACCGACATCCGGTCGAGAGAAGTTGCCCTGCATATCGGCATGTGAACCTAACGCGATCACACATTCGTGGTGATGATGAAGGTTGATGGTGAGAGCTCAATGACCGAGCCAATCGCGGATCGACCTCCAGCAACAAGCACGGAGCATCAATCCACAACCGAGATGGCAGAAATCACGCTAAATGGAGATACAGTCAATGCCGAGAGGGGAGGGAATCTCCTCAAGGCCATCTTAGAGGCTGAGGTCTATGTTCCCCACCTCTGCTATCATCCCGACCTACCTGCGTGGAAAGAGCAGAGGCCAGCGGAGGCTGTATACTGGGGAAAAGAGGTGAGGAAAGCCTCCATTTCGGGGTTGGTTCCCGAAGAGCAGGAAGGTTGCCGTTTATGTCTCGTAGAGATCGAAGGGGTGAGTCAACCCCAGAGAGCTTGCGTTCTCGAGGTAGAAGAGGGCATGGTGATAGAGACTGACACTCCAAGACTCCGGGAGCTTCGGCGGCAAAACCTCAGCAAAATTCTCTCGAAACACGCGCACACCTGCCTGGTTTGTGCCCAGCGGGAAGGTTGTAGCCGAGAGCCCTGTCCCCCGAATATCCCCTGGGAGGAGAGGTGCTGTCCCGAGTTCGGTCATTGCGAGCTTCAGATGGTCGCTGAATACATTGGGGTAAAGGAGGACACCCCTCGTTGGATTCCGACGAAGTATCCGGTCGTGGAATATGAACCGTTATTCAAACGGGATTATAACCTCTGTATCGGCTGCACTCGCTGTGTCCGCGCCTGCACAGAACTGCGCGGGGTCGAGGCCCTGGGATTCGTTTACAATGAGCAAGGCATCATTGTCGGCACCTTGAAAGCAACCCTGAATGAATCTGAATGTCGCTATTGCACCGCTTGTGTGGAGGTCTGCCCCACCGGCGCCCTAACAGATAAGGATCTAGAGGGAGACAAAGAGAGTGCGCTGGTCCCCTGTCGTTCAAGTTGCCCCGCAGGAATCGACGTCCCCCGCTATCTTCGCTTGATTTCACAGGGAGAATTTGCCGAGGCCACTGCAGCCATACGTGAGAGAGTTCCCTTTCCCGGAGTGTTGGGTTACGTCTGCTTTCATCCTTGCGAGGAGGTCTGCCGAAGGGGGGAGGTCAACGAACCAATGTCTATCTGCGCTTTGAAACGTTTCGCAGTCGAGATAGATGACGGATTCTGGAGAGAGAATTCGAAGATTGCCCCTCCAAGCGGGAAGAAGGTAGCGATAATCGGCGGAGGTCCGACTGGGTTGACCGCCGCATACTACTTGGCCCGAAAAGGTCACTCCGTCACAGTCTTCGAAGCCGAAGCAGAAGCGGGGGGAATGATGCGTTATGGTATCCCCGAATATCGCCTTCCCAAGGAAGTCTTGAAGAAAGAGATAGATGAGATACAGGCGTTCGGCGTAGAAATCAGAACCAACAGTCCGATAAATGGCAACTTTTCTTTCAGCGATCTCAAATCTCACGGGTATTCTACTCTGTTTCTTTCGACGGGGACGCCACTCAGCAAGAGGATAGAGTTGGAGGGGGCGGAATTGGAGGGGGTCCTCTGGGGATTGGATTTCCTGAAGGAGTTGAATTCCGATCGAAGGCCGGAGGTGAAAAGGAGAGTGTTGGTCATTGGCGGCGGCAATGTCGCCCTTGATGTGGCCCTCTCGGCAATCCGTCTGGGGGCGGAGCAAGTCAAATTAGCCTGCCTGGAATCAAAAGACGAAATGCCCGCCTACAACTGGGAGATTGAAAGGGCGCTCGAAGAGGGAGTTGAGATTGACACCTCCTGGGGACCGAAAAGGATCCTCGGGGAGGGGGGAAGCGTCTTCGGTGTGGAACTTGTCCGCTGCACCAGGGTTTTCGACGAGGAGGGGAGGTT
>JBHIBM010000081.1:0-7423 GCA_046759085.1 Candidatus Zixiibacteriota bacterium | reverse complement strand
CCTCCTCGTCGGTCCAGGCATCCTCTATCTGCACGTAGATCAGGAGGTAGTTGAACCGGGCGCCGACATTGATGCCGATTCTCTCGGCGACGAAAAACTCCACGCCGGCTCCACCTTTCCCCACCAGGTCGGAGTAACTGGCTTCTTCCACTCCGCCGGGCTCGGTCTTTAATTTCATGAGGTTAATTCCCACACCAGCCAGAACAAAGGGGCGGATGTTGCTCTCCGGCATGAAATAATACCACCCGGTGACATCGATGAAGAAGCCAGTCAGCTTGACGCTGGCGTTATCCTTGCTGTAAAAGCTGAAGCCTTTGTCGTCAGTGCCAGTGGTGTCGTCGTAAGTCAGACCATAGGCGCCGGATACACCCACCATGATGTTTTCGTTAAGTCCGTATTTGAACTGAACTCCCCCCAAAAGTCCCATCAGGTAAGGCTCGCGGCCCTCCGGATAGTCTGAACCGCTCATCAGAGGAGCCCAGAAGGGACCCTTAGCGCCGACCCCGATCGATTTGGTCAAATCGAACTGAGCCCAAGCAGCACTGCCGAGAAAAGCTGCCAGAAGTAAGGCAAGTCCTAGATAGGTCAGTTTCTTCACTGATACCTCCTTATTGTGTTATTGAGAGTTTCACTAGCTTCCATCTTGTCGGCCTGAGGCTGACTGGCCTCGGGTTGTAAAGTCTTATCAATTACTCGGTTTTATCACCCCCTCACCGGATAGTAAACTACTTACTCTTCCCGTCTACTTCCAAAAATTCATCTGATATTAAAATCTTCCCAATCCCTTGTCAACACTTTTTTTAGCTATTCCTCCTGAAAAAAATGTTTTGTGTAAGAATATTTCGGTGATTCAGCTCACAATCACTGAATGTTGGGGATGATTTTTTTCTCCAGTTGGCCCTTGGCCACTGCTCCAATTATCCGCTCCTTCTCCTGTCCATCCTTGAAGATTATCAAGGTGGGGATGCTCATTACCCCGAATTGTAGGGCGGTCTTATTGTTGCTATCGACATCCAATTTCGCGAACTTCATCTTTCCATCGTAGGATTTCGCCAGCTCCTCGACGGCGGGGGCAATCATCTTACACGGGGCACACCACTCCGCCCAGAAATCGACCAGAACCGGAAGCTCGCTTTTCAGCACCTCGGCTTCGAATGTATCGTCAGTGACTACAACTGGAATCGCCAACTCTTACCTCCTATCCATTATCCAAGCGATCCTTCGGAACTGTCCACAACTACTCACGAGATTTTTGCAACAATAAGGTATTTCACAACCCCTGTCAAGTAGTTTTTCCTATCCTGCAGGTGACCTCCGGAAAAAGACACCTCTGGCCTCCGAGATGATAAAAAGAGCCAAGAGAATTAAGACCAGGCTGGTGACTCCGAGAACATACAACCTCTGGCAGAAGAAATTGTAACCCTGGTAGACTAAAGCCCCAATGGTGGTGAGGCCCATGAAGATCGCCGGCAATACCGTATAGATCCTTGGCTTTCGCACCCCAACGAGATAGGCAGAGATGACCGTCAAAGCCAGCGCCGCCACCAGCTGATTGGCGGCCCCAAAGACCGGCCAGATGATCTTGTATCCCCCACCGGCTCCGAAATAGACGGCGAACGCTATGGTGATGGCGGTTGCCAGCCAACGGTTGTTGAAGACCCGAACCTTCCCCCCCACCAGCTCCGACAGGATGAACCTCCCCAGACGGGTGGCGGTATCCAGGGTCGTGATCACGAAGGCGTTTAGCATGATCATCCCGAAATAGACCCCGACAACGAAGGTGAAACCGGGAACTGCGGAGGTCATTCTCCCGAAGCCGGTGGCGAAGGCGACAATCGGTCCCCCACCCTCCCCCATGAGCCACTGGAGACCGAACTCCGATCTCCCTCCGGCAGGATCCCACTTCAGCGCTCCCGCGGCGATAGTTATGACTAAGGCCGCCAGCATTGCCTCCACAACCATCGCCCCGTAACCGATCTTTTTCCCTTTGCTCTCTCTATGCAACTGTTTGGAGGTGGTGCCCCCCGCAACCAGAGAGTGGAAACCAGAGATGGCACCGCAGGCGATGATGACGAAAAGCATCGGCCACAGGGGACCCTCTCTGGAGTTGAAGCCCACGAAAGCGGGAGCGTTCAACTGGGGGTGGGCAAAAACCAAACCCAGGTAGCCAAGCCCCAGTCCCAAAAAGAGCAGCCAGCTGGAAAGGTAATCGCGGGGCTGAAGCAGAAACCAGACCGGCAAGATGGAGGCGATGAGGGCATAGATCATCAGAATAATGAACCAGAAGGCGAACGCAGAAATCCCCATGACCGTCTGTGGAAGCTCGACCGGGAGATTGTCGCCGAGATAGAGAAGCACCGCGATCAAACCCAGTGACAACAGCGTGCCCAGAGACAGAGGCACTCCCTTGTGGTGGACCATCCAACCGAAAAACATCGCCACGAAAATCAGACCGAATGTGGGGATGACGATCTCGGGCTTGGAGATGAAGGTGTTGGTGGTTATGACTGCAAAGACCGCCACCACCAAGACCAACGCCAGCCAGAGAAAAACGGAGAAAATCACCCGGGAGCGACGACCCAGACTCCTCTCCGTGATCTCGGCAATGGACTTTCCCTGGTTGCGAACCGAGGTCATCAGGGCGACGTAATCGTGGACTGCTCCGATGAAGATGCTGCCTAAAGCGATCCAGAGGGCCGCCGCCAGCCAGCCGAAATAGAGCACCCCCAGAAGGGGACCGACAATCGGTCCGGCCCCGGCGATGGAGGAGAAATGGTGTCCAAAGAGCAGCGGAGTCTTGGCCGGGGAATAATCTACTCCGTCCCGCAAGGCATGAGCTGGGGTGGGCCTGGAATCGTCAGGAACAACCAGTTTCCTCTCGATCCAGGAACCGTAGATTTTGTATCCAGCGAAAAGCCAGATTAGAAGAATCAATCCTAAAACTAAAGCGTTCACTTCCTTCTGCCACCGAGAATTCAGCCCGGCGCTGATCAGTTGATTGAACCTTCAGCCACAGCATCAGACACCAGATATTTCCTTTTCCTCCGGAAGCTGCTGGCGCCGGGGCAGAAGAGACGTTGACGGCACTGCTTACATCCCGCATGCCACTGCAGAAAACGCCGGGATATGAAGAGTATTATAAGGTAGATGGCGAAAATCAGAAGAGCCTGAAGGTCCCTCAGCCGCACTAGCTGAAGCAGACCCACGAGGAGGGGAATCATCCAGACCGGATAGAGAAAAACCGAGTATTTGAAATTCTCCTTGAACAGTTCCTCCTTCCCTTTGGGATAGAGAAAAGATGCGACTTTGCCCCAAGAGATGTGACAGGCCTTACCGTAATAGTAGCATCGGGTGCAACGTGCCAGGGGCAGAATGATCGTGACTGCGATCGCCAGGTAGGAGGCATAGAAATAGGCAAGGATATTGTAGAAGCCGAAGATAACATACACAGCCATAACCCCCTCCGCCAAACCGAAGAGGCCACGAAGGATCAAGAGGGGTAGTGGGTACGATTCGTTGAATCTTGCCGGGACTGGTCCTGGAAGCGATCCTTCAGAGTGTGGGGTTGGCTCCATGTCGATCTTTTTTACTCCTTCTCTTGAGCGCGAAAGGGGATTCCCCCGCCTTCGCCGGGACACCCTCTCGATGGCGAAATTTGGCTAACTATAAATCGAATACTCACGATTGTCAAATCAAAAAAGCGGGCTCCGGCGGTGAGAGACTGTGTCTGCCGGTCGAGCAACTTAACCTAGCGAATTCAAATCGCTCAATCCCTCAACTCCGGAAAAACCCACTTTGAAGCCGGCGACCTTGTTGGCGAATTGGACCGCCTCAAAGAAATCCCCACTCATCAGGTAACTGTGAATGAAGCCGGCGGAGAAAACGTCGCCACAGCCGGTGGTGTCGACCTCCTCGGAAGATTCAGATGAATAGAATCGCTTCGTTTTTGTTTTGTTCCCTTCACGAAGGGAAGCCAGCGCTCCCCTTCGACCCAGAGTGACGATCACTCCCTCCGGGCCCAGTCGGCTCAAATCCCGCATTCTCTGGTAGATCTCACCGATCTTCAGATTCTCACTGCCGGTTATTACCTCCAGCTCCTTTCTATTTAACTGCAGGTAATCGCAGCTCTTGACGTATTGTTCCCAGTTGGGCGGGCGGCGAAAGAATCTCCTCCCCTTTTTGTCTATCCCCAAGGTGAGGCTGTGAAGGTCGATCAGCAACCTCCCCTTCCTGCTCGAGAACATCTTCTTCAGAGTTGAAAGCGAGAGGTCTACCCCCGAGATAAAATTCACCAGAATGAAATCGCTGTCCAGGATATCCTTCATCCTCTCGAAGGAAAGAGGCGGCACCCTCCCCTTCAAAACCTCACCCTTCTCCCCCTCTCGGGGATAGAAAAGAGTGACGTGATTGTTCTTTTTTTTGACCTTCCTGACCGCATCCAGCCGGAGATTCTCACGTTGCCTCAACCTTGCCGAGACTTCATCGTAGACGTCATAACCGACGTTGCAGACTGGATGGATCCACGCACTTGAGCCGAACAGATATGAGAGGGCATAGAGGTTATAGAGAATTCCGCCAAAATCCTCGATCACTCCCCCCTCATAAAGATGAATGGTGTCCCGGTTTATGGTGCCGATTACGGCAACTTTGAACTTCACTGGCGCTGGACTTCCTTCTCTGTGGTTTTGACCAACAGAGCGGCCACAGCTTCAAAAACCCTCTCGACCGTGATCTCCCGCATACAGCGGAAGTGTCCCTCCGGGCATCTTTTGGGACCATGCTTGCTGCAGGGACGGCAGTAGAGGTCCTGCACTTCCACAAGCTGATGTCCCTCTCCGTAAGGATAGAAACCGAACTGCGGCACGGTGGGACCATAGATGTCGACAACCTTTGTCCTCACTGCCGAGGCCAAATGGACCGGGGCGCTGTCGTTGGAGATTAACAGACGACACTTGGAAAAAAGCGCCGCAGATTGAAGCACCGAGGCCTCTCCCGCAGCAACTAAACTCTTACCCTTGACATCTTCGGCAATTGTTTTGCAGAGGAACCTGTCCTCCTCACCGCCGACAAAGACCACCCCACAGCGGAAATCGCTGGCAACCATACTGGCAAGCTGAGCGAACCTCTCCGGCAACCACCTTTTGGTGGGCCAGACCGAGCCCGGGGCGATGGCAACCCAATCATCCATGTTGTCATCTAGAAACTCCGCCACCCATCTATGATCCTCTTCGCCGGGGAAAAGCTCCGGAGGCGATTTCACGACCTCAAGTCCCAACCCCGAAAGTAGCTCCAAGATTCTTTCCACCTCGTGACAATCCGGCCAGTAGGGAACCTCTCTGTTCAGGAAATAATAGCCGCTGCTTGAGGTGAAGCCAACTCGCAAGGATATATCAGCCCCCCAGGCCAGGAAAGCGGAGCGGAGAGAGCGATGCGGAATCAAGGCAACATCGAACTTCCTTCTCTTCACTTCCTTGACCAGGCGCAACAGATTAATGACTCCTTTCTGAGTTGCTCTCTTATCGTAGGTGATTATCTCCGCCACCTGGGGATTGTTCTTGAAAACCTCGGAGGTCGAGGGCAACGTCAAAACCGCAATGTCAACTTCCGGGAGGCTCTGCTTCAGAGCTCTGACCAGAGGGGTGGTCAAGACTACATCCCCCAGGAAGGCGGTGTGTATCACCAAGATTCTTTTCACAGGGATTCAGGCAGCCTCAAGAGCAAAACGTCCAAACGAGCAAGCATTTCGTCAGCCTGAGCTTTGAAGAAGTTCAACTCCGTCTGGAGGCAGTCGCTCTCCACCAGAAGAAAGCTCTCCTCGCTTATGAGACCCTCCCCCTTCTGCCTCTTAGCAATTTCGAAATCCTCTTCCGAAAGCCTCAACTGTTCTTTATATAGATCAATCTTCCGATTCTGCTGGGAGAGTTTATTAACGAGGCTTCTGAAGTTGAGATCGAACAGCTTCTTCTCTCTCTCCAGCGCCAACTCTGAGGCCACGTATGAGGCCTCGGCGCTCTTCACTTTGGAGCTATTGGAACCACCATCCCAGATCGGGACGGTGAAATTGATATTCACCCCCCAGCGATTTGGCTCGAAGGCGTCGAAGCTCTCGCTGGGGACATCTCCACGCCCCAGGAGGCTGTAGTTCAGGCTGAGGTCACCCTGGATGCGACCACTCTTGGCCGCCTGCTGAAGTGTTCTCTCCTTTCTCTCCAAGTCGATTTTCGCCGTTATCACCTGCACGCTGGAGTTGGAGCTCAGATGTTCGGGGACAGCAAGTTGCGACCTCAAAGCCTCCCAGTCCACACGATCGTTCAGATCGATGTCACCCGGATATTCAACCTCCAGGAGGCTCAGGAATTTGACTTTCAGCTCCGCTAAGTTGTTTTCCTGCTCCAGGAGGCTCACCTCCAGGTCGGACCTCTCCGCCTGGAGGTTGAAATATTCGTCTGGCTTAATCAGACCGGACTGCCACTTCACCTTGGCCGCTTTGACCAAAAACTCCAGACGGAGTAATCTTTTGCGGTCAATCTCTAACTGCCTGCGGGCGGAAATCCAATCGAAGTAGTTTTCATAGACCTCCCTTTCCAGATTCAGCAAATCCTGGTGGTTTTTTATCTTCGCGGATTTCAGATCTAACTTTGCCTGATCGAGCTCTGCTCCCCAGCCGGAGAAATCTAGAAGCGGTTGGGTCAGGCTCAACTGCAAACCGGTCCTGGTCTCTCGGATCTCCTCGGGATCACGGTTGTTTGTACTGGTGTAACCATCGATTCTGCCGGAGACCTGCAGCCGTCCACCGGTATATAGGTTCTGGGCCAGGCTGAGGGTTGCTCCGTGGTTGTAATTCGTGGCCTCATAGAGGGTCCTGCCCAGGGGTGGGATGTCGAAGAAATCCCGAACGTGGGAATAGCCCGGAGTGGAGAGGTTCAAGCTCGCCTGCGGGAGAAGATATGACAGTCTGGTGGCGCGATAGGAAAGCTCCGCAGATTCCAGTTCCCGGTCGATGATCTCCTTCTCAGAGCTCCGCTGTAAAGCGAATTTCAGACAATCCTGCAGGCTCAAGACCAAGGTGGGCGCTTCCTCCTGTGGGTACGCTGCACCCTGCTGGAACATCAGTAGAACGACCAGCAGTATTACTTCGATAATATTGCACTTTGACATCTCACATTTCCTCTGACAGCGCCCGGTGTTGGAGGTTGGAGCCACCGAGTCTTTTGACCGTGGTGGTTCCCCCTCTACTAGCGAGCTTCTGATTTTCTCTTATCTGACAAAACCTCAATCTGACGTAATAGAGTTCAGTCCCGGTGGCGGAGGCCACTGGGCTACCCCCCGGTTGATTCATTGCTCACGGCTCACAGTTGACAGTTCACAGACAATTCCTGCTCCTGTTTACTGCCTACTGTCTACTGTTTGCTATTTTATATTC
>JBHIBM010000080.1:0-7450 GCA_046759085.1 Candidatus Zixiibacteriota bacterium | reverse complement strand
GGCTGGTTGACGAAGTCACCCTTCTCCTCATACTGGCACCTCGAAAATGACTCCAGGGTGGTCTCCTTCCCGAGGAAATGGTCTATCAAACTTCTGCGGTCATACCAGTCGTAGAAGAGCAACTGCTTAAGTCCCGATTCTTTAACCTCCAGGCGGTCGTGGATGCTTTCTGCCGTTTCCGGATTTCCGCCGGGAGCTGATTCTGAAAGTTGGCGGTGATAGCCCTCCTCCCTTCGGGTCAAGGTATCGAGAAGGTTTATGCTCTTAGGTTTGTAGTCCAGCTCGAAAAGAGAGCCTCCCTTATCCGGCCTCAGGTAGAGGTTGAGCTTTGCGGTCTCCACTATCAGTTCTTCCTTACCATCGCGGTCGAAGTCGAATCGGTGAACGTCAACCCAGCCGTTTTTCTCACGACGGAGCCTGTCAGTCAACCTCTCGGCGTTGATCAGGTGCTTGTAGATGGCCCCTCGTAGGTGAGGCAGATAAAGTCCTCCAAAAACCCCATGCCAGTATGCACAGTTACACTGCCCCCGATATTTCTCCCGTTTGATCTCAATCAACAGCTCTTCTTCTTCGCTTGACAGTTGCTCTTTCTGTATGCGATTGATCTTCTCACCCACCCACAGCATCTTCTTGTGCATGTTGTTGGATTCGGGATATTTCGCCAAAAAATTCCTCCAAAAACCTCCCCTGACGAAGATGTGATAAGGTTCGAATAGCTCCTCCTCTTTTAGCCTCTTCTCGAAATCCTCGAATTTGATGTAGCTTTCGCTGGGCAGTGCCCACTGCATCATCTCACTGTAAGAAGCCGTTGGCAGATAGACTCGTCCCAGGGGTGGCTGGCTCCTTATCACCTCCGAGGCGTGAACGGTCTCGATCAAGCCTGAATTCTCCTCCAGCGCCGAGGAAAACTCCTCCAGCCAAGCCTCTTTGTAACAGTGCTTGTGGGTTCCGGGCCAGACTCCGAACTTCTCCCCATCGTCCCCGTAAGTGATGACCGGCTGGCCTCCCGCTTGACTCAATTCCCTCATAAACTTGATGAACTCCTCGACCGGCCTGAAGGGGATGAGATACCGAAGCTTCTTGGAAGAGGGGAAAAGGGCGAGTGTGTATCCCTCCTCCTCGGTGAGATAGTATCCGTGGAGTTGCTCCTCTTTCAGGCCGGAGAATTTGAAGTGGGCGTCATCGACGAGGAGGTATTTCACGCCGGCAGAGGATAGAGGCTTGGGAAGGTGGGGCTCCCACACCCTCTCGGGCAACCATAGTCCCACCGGATCGTATCCGAACTCCTCCCGGATGAATCCGGTCAGCATCTGGATCTGTCCGAGTTTGTCTCCATCCGGGATTATGGGGAGAATCGGCTCGTAAAAGCCTCCGGTCATCATTTCAAGCTGTCCGGATTTGACCATCTGCCTCAACATCTTCAAGTATTCGGGCCGGTTTTTCTTCATCCACTCCAGCAGTACCCCGGAGTAATGGAGGTTGGCTTTGACCCTTCGGTGTTTCCTCAGACTCTCCAGAAAGGGGACATAGCAGCTATCGAGAGCCTCCCGAAAGACGAAGTCGAAATTCCCGACCGGCTGGTGAGAGTGGACCGCAAAGAGGAATTTGACCTTGCTTTCCTGCCCCGGCATCTAAAAGATCTCTAAGTGGATATATTTCTTGGGATTTCTCTTTATGTCGACAACCAGCGAATCCAGATCGGCAGTGGTTTTCTTGAGGTCATCATACAGCGATCTATCCTTCATGAGCATGCCGAAGGTGCCCTCCTCCGACTCCAACTTGGCGGCGATCGATTTCAGGTTGCCGGAGAGCTCCTCCAGAGAGGAGGTCGCCTCCGCCAGCCCTCGAGAGGATTTCTCAAAGTTATCGACGGTGGTCTGGAGCTTGTCTTTATTTGCCTCCACCAAGGTCCGCAGCTCCTTGGAGGTATGGGAGAAGTCCTCGACGGCGCTCTGTATCTTCCCCTTGTTGTCTCCGAGAAGCTCGTATGTCTCGCCTGTGATCTTCTGCAATTTGGTGATGATATCGTTAATCTGCAGGGCGGTCCCCTCGTTTATAATGTCCCCCCTAAGAATCTTCACCAGCTCGCGAATCTCCTCCACGGCTCTCCCCGTCAGACCCATCACCTCCGGGATGCCGGTGTCGTAGTATCCCTTGGCGGGCAGGCCGCGGTTCAAGAGGGTGTCGGAGTGGCCCGGCTCCACGTCGATAAACCTCTCTCCCATAAGCCCGATGTTTTTAACCCCGAAGGTGGCGTCCCTTTTCAGCTCGACGTCGCTGGCCATGCTTAGGGTGACGAGGACATCCCCGCCATCGAGCCGAATCCCTTTGACCTCCCCCTTGTCAACTCCCAGAACCGAGACCGGATCGCCGACATCCAGATTTCCCACCCGGGGGAAGAGCACCTCCAAGGTGTAATGTTCCGCCCGGAACTTGAATTCCTTAATCCAGATGACTCCGTAGCCAAGGATAACCAGAGCCAGTATTATGAGAATCCCGACCTTCAGCTCGGCGGTATGCTTGTCCATTCCAACAGCCTGTCAGATAAGGTTTATATAACCTTTATCGTAACCGTCTCACATTCCTTGAACACAACAGCGTCCAACAAGATAGTCCCGATCGGCTTTGTGAGCAAGAGTTTTCTGAAAACGCAGAAAGAAAGGAAGCCAAGTCTCTCACTCGTTTTCATTCTCGTTTCAATCCGATGGTATTGTGCTAGTGGTACCGGCCAATTTGCGTTCTTGGGGGGTGGTTGGGGTGAGAGTGTCTTATTCTTCCAGCTGGGGTGGGAGTTGAACTCCCACCCTAAGACGGGCAGGGGTGCAACCCCCGCCCGAGCTTGTTTCGGCATCGATAGGAAGTATTACCCGGTGGCAGCCACGTGAGGCGGCCCGCCTTTGGGGGAGGCTACTCGGATACCCGTCAATGGTAAATAGTAAATAGTGAATAGTGAATAGTGAATAGTGAATAGTGAATAGTGAATGGGGCTCCCCAACCCTATTTCCCATCTCCTATTCCCTGTCCCCTGTCTATTTAGCTATTCCGAGTCTCTTGCGGGTGTGTTTTATCAGTCCCCCATCGTCGAGGATTCCCATCACCATCTCCGGCAGGGGGGGGAAGTCCGTCTCTCCCTTTTGGGCGGACAACTTCCCCTTGGCAAAGTCGATGGTGACTTCTTCCCCCTCCTTGACCAGCTTGTGAGCCTCCTTCGAGATCACCAGCGCCAACCCCTGATTGATGGCATTCCGGAAAAAGATCCTGGAAAAGGACTTCGCCACGATACAGGCAATCCCGGCATGTTTCAATGAAGTCGCCGCCTGTTCTCTGGAGGAGCCACAGCCGAAGTTGGCGCCGGCGACTATGATATCCCCCTTCTTGATCTTTTTAGGGAAATCCTTGTCGTATCCCTCTAAGGCGTGCACTGCCATCTCCTTGGCCTCGATTATGGGAAGATATTTGCCGGGATAGATTATGTCGGTGTCGAGGTTATTCCCCAATTTCCAGACCCGGCCTTTTATCTTTTTCAACATCGGATGACCTCTACAGAAACTCCCTCGGGTCGGTAATTCTACCTCTGATGGCACTGGCGGCTGCCGTCGCGGGACTGGCTAAGTAGACTTCCGCCTCGGGGGAGCCCATCCTCCCCTTAAAATTCCGGTTGGTGGTCGCCAGACATCTCTCTCCCGGAGCCAAGATTCCCTGGTGAGCGCCGAGACAGGGGCCACAGCCCGGATTCAGAACCACGCAGCCAGCCTCTATGAAATCCCTGAGAAGCCCCTTCTCCATGGCCTGCAGGTAGATCCAACGGGAGGCTGGAATCACTAGCATCCTCACATCGAGATGAACCTTTCTCCCCTTCAATATCTTGGCGGCGATCTCAAGGTCGTCCAAGCGGCCGTTGGTGCAGCTTCCCAGAACCACCTGATCGATCCTGATCCTAGTGACCTCACCGACGTTCTTGACGTTATCGACGTTGTGGGGGCAAGCCACCTGGGGAACCATACGCTCCACTCGAAGCTCCACCTCCTGAACGTATTCGGCCTCCTCTCCTGCAAACACCGGCTCGTAGCTCTTATTGGTCCGTCCCACCAGATAGGTCTGAGTGGTCTCGTCGAAGGGAACCACCGCAAACTTCGCCCCCATCTCCATGGAGAGGTTCGACAACGTGAACCGCTCCGAGATCGACATCTCCTTGACGGTGGAGCCGTAAAACTCGATCGCCTTGTAGTTGGCTCCCTCCACTGTCAGCCTCTTGGCCAGATTGAGAATGACGTCCTTGGCGTAGACTCCCTTGGGGAGTTTGCCGTCGATGGTGATCTTTATGGTCTCCGGCACCAGTAGCCAGATTCTGCCGGTGGCCCACACCACAGCCATCTCGGTGGCGCCGATTCCGGTGGAGACTGCTCCGATACAGCCGTATGAAGTTGTGTGACTGTCGCTCCCCACTGCCAACTGTCCCGGTAGCAGGTGGGCTTTCTCCACCACCACCTGATGGCAGACCCCCTCCCGGATGTCGTAGAAGTTTCTGATCTCCTGCTCCCTTACAAACTCCCGGATAGACCTATGTGCTATTGCGGTCTTCTCCGATTCTGCGGGGGCACGATGGTCGAGGGGGATTACGATTTTCTTGTTATTACAGACCTTCTCAACTCCGATCTGCCGGAACTGCTTAATGACCAGACCGGCGTTGTCGTGGCTCATGGCCAAATCCGGCTCCACCTCCACGATCTCTCCCACCTCCACTTTTTTCTTTCCGGCTTTCGAAGCTAAGAGATTCCGGGCGATGGTGTACTTCATCGATTTTCTCAGGAGATTGAAGTTGATGTCCAGCTCCAACTTGAGCTGTTCTAACTTGAGTTGAACCGGCCTTTCCTTGAGCTTATATCTTTTCCGCCACCTCCGGAAGGCGTGACTGCCAATCCCCAATTCCTTACCGGCCTTGGCATCGTCGCCGAGCCTCTCCCAAAGCTCCTTGATCTGTTCCTCGGAGTATTTGGGGTAATTGTAACGCC
This sequence comes from Candidatus Zixiibacteriota bacterium, assembly GCA_046759085.1. Lineage (GTDB taxonomy): Bacteria > Zixibacteria > MSB-5A5 > DG-27 > DG-27 > DG-27. The sequence goes on along the minus strand of JBHIBM010000080.1, from coordinate 2,438 downwards.
CGATCTTCTTCTTCCGTCTCCAGTAGGCTACCAGATAAGCCGGCACCCCGCCCAAAGCCTCGCCGATCCGTTTGTCGGTGCGATACCTCTTCTGCAGTTCGATCAGCTCTTTTTTGTGGGGGATCTTCATCAGTTTGAGGTTAGCACCCCAATCACGATTTTTTCGCTTTCTTTTTTTTTGCTGCCTTTCTGAAGCCGGGCGTCAGGAAATCGAGCACCTCTTCCAGGCCTATAGATTGCAGTTTAGTCTGCCCGAGAACCGGCAGGAAGTTTGTATCTCCGGTGAAACGGGGGACGATGTGAATGTGGAGGTGGTCGTCAATTCCCGCTCCCGCTGCCTTGCCCAGATTGAAACCGATGTTGAAGCCACAGGGTTTGAAGGTCTTCTTCAGAACTTGAACACATTTCTGGGTCAACTGCATGAGTTCGGTCAACTCTTTAGCGGTCAACGCCTCTAAGTCCCTTTTGTGCCGCTTGGGGACCACCATCAAATGGCCGCTGTTGTATGGATATTTGTTCAGAATCACGAAGGCGGTCTTGCCCCGATAAAGGATCAGGTTTTTGCGGTCATCATCCTTGGTGAGGCGCTTACAGAAGATGCAACCCTTCTCTTTTCTGCCCAAGATGAACTCCTGTCGCCACGGTGCCCAGAGGTTTCTCATATCTGGTTATGAGAGAGCTCATGTCGTCAAAGGAAAACGCACAACAGGAATTAGAATAACACAACCGCTTCTTGAATGTCAAGGACAAACTCTGACCCACCTTGAAGTATACAGCCATCTAGTCGGAAAACGAGAGAGAACCGGTCTGAGTCTTCAGTGACCTGTTTTGTCTTGACAAAAGGGATTAGAAATTCTATGTTCAATAAAGGCGAGAAGATGAGGAAATAAGAAAAAAGCCAAATTTGACTTTGGCAAATAACATGAGGAGGGATTATGCGAGCGATAGCTGTAATTCTCTTAGCAGTGGCGCTATTGTTTCCGTTAACTGCTTGTGCTACTGATGTTTCCGGTCATCAGTGGGGCACCTGGACGAAAGAGAACAGCCCTTACAATGTTGTCGGACCTATTCGAGTCCCACCGGAGTCAACACTGGTCATTGAGCCCGGAGTGGTGGTCGATTTCCAGGGACATTACAAGTTCAAAGTGGATAGTTCTGCAACACTTCTTGCTGTTGGGACAGAAACCGATTCAATCTATTTCACCACCAATGACACCGCCACCGGCTGGGGCGGGATAAGGTTTCTGGGCGCTTCTAGCAATTCACGCATAAGCTATTGTCGCTTGGAATACGGAAAGGCTAGGGGTACTTGGCCAGGCGATCGTGGTGGGGCTATCCATTGCCATTATTCTAGCCCAACCATAAGTAACAGTATCATCATTAATAATTCAGCTGAAGAATACGGCGGCGGGATTTACTGCTACAATTCCAGCCCAATCATAAGCGATAATACTATCATTAATAATTGGGCTGAGATAGTGGGGGGGGGATTTATTACAGGTATTCCAGCCCAAAGATAAGCAACAACACCATCAACGATAATTGGGCTAGCGCAGATAGGAGTGGTGTCGGTGGCGGGATTGCTTGCCTCTACGATTCCAACCCAACCATAAGCGGTAACACTATCAGCGGTAACTTCGCTCACTTTAATGGCGGCGGGATTTACTGCGACACTTCCGACCCACTGATAATCGGCAATATCATCAGCCGTAATTCAGCAGGTTGGGATGGCGGCGGGATTTACTGCGAATACTATTGCGACCCTCTGATAAGCAATAATACCATCAGTAGAAATTCGGCCCTTCTCTATGGCGGCGGGGTTTTTTGCTGGCGTTCCAGCCCAACCATTACAAATACCATCGTGTGGGGAAATAGTGCCCCTAACAGTCCCCAGATTTACCTGGAAGGCCATCCCGTAGTCACCTATTGCAATATCCAGGGTGGCTGGCCCGGAGAGGGCAATATCAATGCCGACCCCATCTTCGTAGGTGCCGAAAAAGAGGATTTTCACCTCCGCTGGCACTCCCCCTGCATTGATGCCGGAGATCCCAACTCAGATCCCGATCCTGACGGCACCGGCTCCGATATCGGCGCCTTCTACTTCCATCAGGGTGTCGACGGAGTTGTAGAGCTTTATCCTCAGAAGGGCCCGATTGTGATCCCTCCTGAAGGTGGCGACATCTTTTATGATGGTTGGGTCTTCAATTTCTGCGGCCAGGGGTGCAGAGCCGATATCTGGAGCTACGCCTTTGTTCCAGAGCTGCGGCGTTTTGGGCCCATAGACCTCTATGAGAATGTCTGGATTCCTAAAGATAGCCTCGGTGCGAACGACATCACTCAGCATGTCTCTGGGTCTGCGCCTACGGGAGATTATGTCTTTGTGGCTTACGTTGGCGAGTATCCCACCAGCATAATAGATTCATCTTATTTCTATTTCA
>JBHIBM010000079.1:0-7473 GCA_046759085.1 Candidatus Zixiibacteriota bacterium | reverse complement strand
ATCGACCTTCAGGTATTCGCCTGTTTTCTGTCTACCAAAACACCGGTGGAGCAGTGCCGTCCGAAAACAGATGAAATAATCGATTCGCTTGAGGCTCAACTTACCCGCAACGCCGAAAAGATTGCCATTTGCAGGACCGCTTCGGAGGCCGAGAGGATCATACAAAGTGAGAGGATAGCCGCCTTTATTGGAATAGAAAACGGCGTCGCCATCGCCAACAGCCTAGATAACCTAGAGCATTTCTATGACCGTGACGTAAGATATATGACACTAACGCATACCGCCTCCAACGACTGGTGCATATCATCGGCGGATACGGCGCCGGCGTTCAATGGCCTCACCGATTTCGGGCGGAATGTCGTTAGGAAGATGAACGAACTGGGAATGATAGTTGACATCTCGCACGCCTCCATCTCGGCGGTCGGAGAGGTATTAAAAGTAACCGAGGATCCCGTAATCGCATCTCATTCCTGCGTCCACAGCATCTGTCCCCACGACAGAAACCTGACAGATGAGCAGATCAAAGCCATTGCGGAAAACGGTGGGGTTATCGGCATAAACTTTTTCAGCGGGTATCTCTCTTCTGAATGGAACCGACAATCGGACTCACTTTTCAAGGCTCACAAAACTGTGATCGATTCAATCAGAGCCTTATACCCGGAGGACCGCGAGAAGAGACATCAGGCTATGCGGCCCATTTTCGAGGTGATGGATAGAGAGCTAGATGAAATTGGAGTCAGCGTTGCCACGATCGTCGACCATATTGATCATATTGTAAGTCTCGTAGGTCCCGCTCATGTCGGCATGGGCTCGGATTTCGACGGGGTATTTGGCCTGCCCAGGGGTTTGTCCGATTGTTCGAGGGTGCCCAATATCACCAAGGAGCTTGTAAGACGTGGCTATTCCGATGAGGATATCGAAAAGATCTTGGGCGGCAACTTCATGCGGGTATTCAGGCAGGTCTGCGGCCCGTGAGAGATAGAACGGCGTCATCCATATCAGCACAGAGGTATCATGTCTTAAGGGTGCAAGCACAGGGAAATCTGAAACCAAAGGTTGCGATCCATCGCCTGACAATATTCGAGGCACCTGCTTCGCGATCCTCAAGAGGTTGTCAAAGGATCTCGGATCCTATGGTGCCATCCGTTTTGGAAGACACACGGGGGCTAAGCGGCGGAGAATGTAAGCAGTTAGCCAACCTTGCGGTGCTTGGCGCCCGGTTTTAAGCTTGACATTTGGCTTTGGTCGGCTTATATATAGTATATCCATAAGGGAAATGGGGGTTGATCTTTAACTTGTTGATTCTTCCGACTCTTCCCCCACAGGAAGTGTATTCTGAAATTGCCCGTTACCGGCGGAGGTGAGCGCCAAACCGCTTAAGTTTTAACCAACCCACCTTTTTCGAGGAGGATTTACCATGAAGAAGTGTTTGCTGTTCGTTGCGCTGCTCTGGATTGCTTCCGGCAGCCTGAGCCTGGCCACTATCATCCATGTGCCGGGCGATTATCCGACTATCCAGGAGGGAATCAATGCCGCCAATCCGGGGGATACTGTTCTTGTTGCCCCTGGCATTTACTACGAAAACGTCCTGATGGCGGAGGGAGTGAACCTCATCGGCTCCGGCATGGACAAGACCGTCATAGATGGGAGAGGATTGTCCGATGTAGTCTCCTGTCTGACCATCAACAACTTCTTGATAGAGAAGTTCACCGTCCAGAATAGTCAGCAGGGAGGCAGCACCCCCGGGAATGTAGGAGTTTTCATAAACCCTCGCTCGTCTTACGGAACCAAGACGGTCAGATACTGTCATGTTCGCCACAACGGGCATGGGGTTCAGGTGTGGAACGACTTCGGAGGTGTGACCTACGTTGAACACAACATCATCTGCGACAACATTTACGACGGCTTCGATCCGTACCTGGGAACCACTCATTTGACGAACAACACCATCGTGGATAACGGTCGGGACGGCTACCACGACTGGTCTGGCGGCGGTGTAGTTTACATAAAGAACAACATCATCGCCAACAACGGGCGCTACGGCATCTTCAAGCACCGTGATACCCCGGTTTATATCTCCTACAACGATGTTTGGAACAACGCCGAAGGGGCTTACTATCAAGGGTATTCCGGAGACCCCACACCGTTCGATCCCTATCCGGGCACCGGCGAGATCGCCGCTGACCCGATCTTTGTTGGTCCCCAGAGAGAGGATTATCATTTAAGATGGCATACCCCTTGCCTCGATGCTGGTGATCCCACCCTGCCCCTTGACCCCGACGGCACCTGTGCTGACATGGGCGCCTTCTACTTTGATCAAGATGTCGATGGAATTGTGGAGCTTTATCCCCACGACAGTCTGATTGTCATCCCACCTGAAGGCGGAGACATCATTTATGATGGCTGGGTCTTCAATTTCTTCGGTCACCCCGGCAGGGTGGATATCTGGACCTACGCCTTTGTTCCGGAGATGGGGCAGTATGGTCCCATAGACCTCTATGAGAATGTCAGGATTCCAGCCGACAGCATCGGTATGAACCAGATCACTCAGCATGTCCCGGGAGTTGCACCCCAAGGAGACTATGTGTTTGTCGCCTATGTTGGCGACTATCCCGGCACCATAATCGACTCCTCCTATTTCTACTTCACCAAGACTGGTTTAACCGCAGGTGGGATAGCCGATTGGTTTGATGGTGAGGGCTGGTTCAAGGAAGCGGGAGACCAGGTATCCAATCTTCCCATCAATTACTCCCTGTTGCAGAATCATCCTAATCCGTTCAATGCCACGACGAGCATCAGTTACCAGCTGCCGGTTGATGCTTACGTCAAGCTGGAGGTTTACAACACGCTCGGTCAGAAGGTGGCAACATTGGTTGACCAAAGCCAGGAAGCCGGCTACAAATCTGTCACCTGGGATGCTTCAGCGGTCGCCTCTGGTTTTTATTTCTACAGGCTAACCAGTGGAGAGAGCATCTTAATCAGAAAGATGACATTGCTCAAATAGTCTTTTCTGTCATGAAATAGAAACTGGACAGACAATCCCTAACCAGTCACTTCCGGGAGGTACTATGAGAAGAGTCATTTTGTTTTTGGGCGTAATCGCCCTCATGTCCCCAACAGCGTTTGCGCAAGATACGCTCTGGACGAAAACCTACGGCGGTAGCCTGAATGATGTCGGCATCTCGGTATTTCAGACTGCTGACGGAGGTTACGCTGTCGGTGGATACACGAATTCACCCCCCGCACAGCTTTATGATTGCTACCTGCTAAGGACGGATGAAAATGGCGATTCCCTGTGGGCCAAAACTTACGGGGGTGAAGGATCTCAATACGTGAACTGCTTACAGCAAACGACGGACGGTGGATTTGTAATGACGGGAATCACCGAGGGGATTTTTCTGGATTCTCCTGTTTATCTTCTAAAGACAGATTCAGATGGTGATTCCATCTGGGCGCAAACTTACGGGGCAGATAGCCTGAGCGAAACAAGCACCTGGGTGGAACAGACCTCCGATGGTGGGTACATAATCTCAGGCCATACTTGGCGGCCGGTGACGGGCTTCGATTTCTTCCTGATAAAGACTGACCCTGATGGCAACGAAGAGTGGACCAGGTATTATGCTTGGCCGAATGCAGACTACGCCTATTGTGTCAGGCAAACCTCTGACGGGGGTTACATCGTAACCGGCGGCACCTCCTCGAACGAACTATACGAATTTGACGTTCTTCTGATGAAATTGGACGCCGTCGGCGATTCGGTTTGGGCCGCAAGATACGGGGGTGATGATGACGACCGGGGCGATTGCGTGCTGGAGACTTCTGACGGAGATTATATCATCGCCGGATCTACGGAGTCCTTCGGGGCAGGAGGTCAAGATGTGTATTTGATTAAGACGGACGAGGGCGGTGATACTCTCTGGACCAGAACGCTTGGAGATACATATCACGACGCGGCAACTGCTGTCGCAGAGACATCTGATGGGGGATATGTCGTTACGGGGGCGTGGACTATACCCGGAGTTACCTTGGACGCTTACGTGGTAAGACTTGATGTCGCTGGCAATGTGCTCTGGTCGGGGCTCTACGGAGGTGAGGAGAGTGAAACCGGTTACTCCATCCAGCAGACCGATGATGGGGGATACATACTTGTGGCCAGTACCCTATCCTTCGGCGCTGGCGAGGTTGATATCTACCTGGTGAAACTGGCTCCCGATGCGGTCAACGTTGAGGATAACAGCGATGGCCGGCTCTCGCTCGACTTTGTTCTTTGCCAGAACTATCCTAATCCTTTCAACGCCTCCACTGTCGTCAACTACCAATTGCCGGTTGACAGTCACGTCAAACTCGAGGTTCACAACATCCTCGGTGAGAAGATAGGTGTACTGGTGGACGAAATGCAGGAGACAGGCTACAAGTCCGTCAGCTGGGATGCCTCTGAGCTCGCCTCCGGCATCTACTTCTACAAGCTCACTGCCGGGCATTTCACTGAGACCAAAAGGATGATGCTGGTGAAGTGAGCTTGTCCTTTTTTTCTTGACAGACGTTGTCAGGAAGTCTATATTGGTAAGGCAACAGGAGAAGATTCCATACTGACTTCGTGCGCTTCTTGACAGAAACCCTTTAACTCTCAGGAGGTCCCTATGCGGACTCTAGTTACTATCCTCGTAACGGCGGTCGTATTATTTCCGCTGACCGCTCTTGCCACCATTATCAACATTCCGGGTGACTATCCCACGATACAGGAGGGGATAGATCACGGGGCATACGGCGACACCGTGTTGGTGCAGCCCGACACCTATTTCGAAAATGTCGACTTTGCGGGTCACAGTATCGTCCTGGCCAGCAATTTCCTTTTCACCGAGGATCCACAAGACATTGAAAACACCATAATTGATGGTGGCGGGACTTACACCACGGTCTCGATACAATCCGGGGAGGATTCAAGCACAAGGCTGGTTGGTTTCAGCATCACCAACGGACTGGGAACGGGAAACTGGCCGGATGTCCGCGGTGGTGGCATCCATATCAGCAGTGGGGCTCAGCCAACCATAGAGCACTGCTACATCCACGACAATCTCACTCAAGGCGACTCCAATAGAGGGGCCGGCATCTATGCCAATTCGGCATACTGCCGTGTGGAGAATTGCAGGATTTACCGTAACGAGTCCGGGGTTTCGGCGGGGATTGCAATTGGCAATGGTGCGACGGGAGTGGTCGTTGAAGGATGTGAGCTTCTTGAAAACACATCTCTATCCACCATCGGAGTCAACTATTCTTCGGATGTTACCATCTCACGGACCTTGATACATGACAATATCGGCATGGGAATCAGGAACTGGGGGTCAAGCGGCACCAGTGTGGTGCACTGCACCATCTCCAATAATACAGACTGGGGAATATACAACACGTACTACAGCGCCGATGTCACCGCGCGAAACTCGATTCTCACATTCAACGGCAGCGGCAACGTCGAAAACTACACCCGCCAAGGTCAGTATGATTGCTGGGTCCTGTGCGAGTACTCTGACGTCCTGGGCGGAACTGGCCAAGAGTGGTTCGGTGTAGGATGTATCGACGCTGATCCGGTGTTCGTTGGGCTTTATAACGACGATTTCTCGTTGAGATGGGGTTCACCTTGCATCGACTCTGGAGATCCCAACTCGCCTTTGGACCCGGACGGGACGCGCTGCGATATGGGCGCCTTCTACTTCAACCAAGATGTCGATGGAATTGTGGAGCTTTATCCAGACGACAGTCTGATTGTCATCCCGCCCGAAGGCGGCGAGATCACTTATGACGGTTGGGTCTTCAATTTCTTCGGCAGCCCTCTGGTGGTTGACATCTGGAGTTACGCTTACGTTCCGGAAATTGGTCAATACGGCCCTCTGGATAGATACGATAATGTCTCTATTCCCTCCAGCGATAGCGTGGGCAAAAACAATATCAGAAAGAGAGTTCCCGGCGCTGCTCCCGCCGGTGAATACAGCTTCGCCGCTTACATCGGAGATTATCCCAGCACCATAATCGACTCCTCCTGTTTCTATTTTACCAAGACTGGTTCAGTTGCAGGTGGGATAGCCGATTGGCAAAGTCTCAAGGGTTGGTTCGACGGAGATTTCCCGTCAACGCAAAGTGGTCTCCCCACTCATTACGCCTTGAGCCAGAACTACCCTAATCCTTTCAATGCCAGGACGAGCATCAGTTACCAATTGCCGGCCGACGGTTACGTTACCCTGGAGGTTTACAATAGCGTGGGCCAGAGAGTGGTCTCTTTGGTTAACAGCAAACAGCAGCCAGGATACAGATCCGTCACCTGGGATGCCTCAAATGTCTCCTCCGGCGTCTACTTCTACAAGCTCACGGCTGGAGATTACACCGAGACGAAGAGGATGATGCTGGTGAAGTGAGATTCACGGCAGATTGAACGGACTAAGCAGATAACGCCTTCAAAATTAGCCCGTTTCCGTTCTTAAACTTGAAGGGAGGAGCCTCAGTCCTCCCTTTAACATCAGATTGCAGCTGCCTTTGTCACAAAACTGCGGAAGGGGGGATTTGAACCCCCACGCCTTACGGCACTGCCCCCTCAAGACAGCGTGTCTACCAGTTCCACCACTTCCGCAATAAGGTTGTTTTTAACTACTTAGTGGTATCCGCCGGCGGTGGGAAAACCGCCTCCGATTGCTCAGCAGCCTCGGGCCTCAGGGGTAATTCATCAAGACCCTTGGGAGTGCTCTGCATCTCCTTTAAGATTGCAGAGTCCTGCCCGCTGCCGCCCCCGCCCGGCGTCACTAAGGCGAGACCGACGCAACTCAACATGAAGGCAATCGCCAAGTAGGCGGTAGCCTTGGAGAGAAAAGTGGCCGCTCCCCGACCGCCGAAAACTGCTCCGGTGAGTCCCCCCCCACCTCCAAAGGCACCAGCCAGACCCTCTCCCTTGGCGGACTGTAACAAAACTACAATTACTAATCCTATACAGATCAGGACATGAACTACAATCAATAAGGCGTACAAGACTCCTCCACTCCTCTCTAACTCACCATTTCAGGGGAGAATTTAATCCGTTTATCTCCCAAGTCAAGCCTTTTTTGGAGACCTGCGCCGGAAGACTCCCCTTGTTCAGGTCGTAGAATTCTCCGCCTCCCGGGCAATTGCGGCGAAGGATTCGGCTTTCAGACTTGCACCCCCCACCAGAAATCCGTCCAGCTCCGGTTGCTCAATCAAGCTCCTGGCGTTCTCGGGTTTCACCGAGCCCCCGTAGAGAATCCTCGTCCGCGAGGATAAATCGGCATCGTAGAGTTCCTTTATGAGTTCTCGAATGAAAAGGTGTACCTCGTTGGCTTGCTCCGGGGTTGCGGTCTTTCCGGTTCCAATTGCCCAGACCGGCTCGTAGGCGACTATGGTCTTACTGACATCGTCGCTGGAGAGCCCCTCAAAGCCTCCGCGAAAGTGGTCTTCCACCACAGCTTCCGTTTT
>JBHIBM010000078.1:0-7540 GCA_046759085.1 Candidatus Zixiibacteriota bacterium | reverse complement strand
GTTGAAGGGATTGGGGAAATTGCCCACCAGCCCAAAATCTGTTGGTATGGGTGAGGTCGACTTCTCCACTTCCCATCCAGAGATCCCCGAGCTATAGCTTTCGCCAGAGCCTCCAGCTTTGACAAACGTGAACAGGTCGAAGTCGTAGACAGAACTCGGGTAGGTCCCAACCTTGCCGAGGTACTGATACAATCCAGCAGGGGCAGGGCCGGGTACATTTTGAACCAGGTCGAACACCTGGACGTTGCCGTGGGGCGCGAGGTGGACATTCCTCATTTTCAGTGGGCCATGAGGGGTGCCGTCGGGAAGGATCACGTCCACCCAGGCACTGAAATCCTGAGCTTGGCTGGTAGAGTTGGCCAGAGTGACGTCGAAGGTGAAACTCCCGCCCTCCGGGGGAATCACTATCGAAGGAGATTCTGGATCGAGCTCTACCCTGAGGATCTTTTCGGCGAGAATTTCGGCCAGGGAGGCCATCGTCACCCCCGCTCCCTTGACGACCTCTATCCCAAAGTCGGTGTCAAGATTCCCAACGGTGTCGGAGGTGGAGTGATACCAGGGATAGAAATCGGGAGCCGACCACATCTGGGCATCAATGGAGAATATCGCCGGAAAACCGTAAGCCGAGAACCAGAAATGGTCGCTACCGTAAGTGGGGCCATCTTCGTTCAGGCGGATGGAATAGGCATCGGTGTAGTCGTCGACCATCTGGGCCAGGAAGTCACCCAGAGCTATCTCCAGGGGCTTATTACGATCGGCATAGATATTGATGTCCCAGCCGTAACCTCCCTCATATGAAATCATGTCGAAGTTCAGGACGCCGATTATGCCCAGGTCCTGCTGGTAGGCCCACCAAGCGTAAGCCTCGCTGCCAATAAGCCCCTGTTCCTCCCCGGTGAAGAGCACGTACTGGATGGTATAGTCGAAGGTGTAGTCGCTCAAGACCATGGCTGCCTGCAGAACCGCCGCGCTCCCGCTGGCATTATCTTCGGCTCCCGGCGCATCGTATCTGGGATTCCCGGAGGTGGCATCCATATGCCCGCAGATAATGAAGATAGAATCCGGAAAGCCTAGGCCCCTCTGAGTGGCAATGACGTTTCTCCACGTCCTCCCCCAGTAGCTGTACTCGAAGAGCTCTGAGTCCAAACCCAGGTCCTGGAAATAACCTTGGCCCCAATCCTCGGCGGCGCGGCACGAGTCGGCGTAGGAGTACCTGGTCACAAAGGCCTGAAGCCTGTAAAGCAGAGTCCGATAGTCAGCCTCGCTAAAACGGGCAAGGATGTCCTCCAGGAAGCCCTCGCTTGACTTCAGCGGCTCTTGGGCCGAGGGTCCGGATACCTCTGGCCTGGGGAGAGGTTTCATAGGTATTCTGGTGAGGCCGAAGCCGACACCTGCAACCTTCTCGATTCCCTTCAGGGAGGCGACGACTATTGCATTCTCACCGTCGTAGTAGTTGACTGTTGCCAATGCCTCTAACGCCGACAGTGCCTCCGGAGCCACATGAAGGAGATAGAGATCCTCTCCAGAGCCCGGTAAGGAGAACAGATGAACTGAAAAGCCCGTCAGGGTCTGGGGGGAAACCTCTTCCCTCTCGAATCCGACTAAGGCTTTGTCCCCAAATAGAGCGTATACCTGAAAGCCTTCCGCCCAAAGAGCCACGGCATCTTGGCCTACAGGGAGTGTGGCTACGCCGATGCTCAGGTCCTCGCCGCCGGCAAAGGCCAACGCCGAGAGAACTAAGCAGAATGAGAGGGAGAATACGATCTTTAGTCCCATTGCTTACCTCCAGTTTTCTCTCTTGCACCTTATTTCACAATCTCTGTTGTCATACTCATTCCATTTCCCCCCCCACGATTGCTGGACTGCGACGGCCAACCCTTCAAGAAAGGGGAGCAACACCAGGTCACTCCCCTTTTAGGTTAGTGTAAAGCCTCACCCATCTTGCGTTGTCTCATAACCTACTTCAGCAACATCATCTGCTTGGCGACGGAGTGTGGTCCCGCCTCCAGGTGGTAGAAGTAGACTCCGGAAGAAACCGTGTTGCCAAAATCGTCTTCACCCCTCCAATAAGTGGTGTAATAACCGGCGGACATGTACTCCTCCACCAAAGTGGCGATCTTCTGACCGTTGATGTTGTAAATCGAGAGGTTGACATAAGCGTCGGAAGGCAGCTGGTAGTCAATGGCGGTCTCAATGTTGAAGGGGTTAGGATAGTTCTGGTCAAGTTCGAAGTCCAGCGGCGCCAGAACAGATGTCCCCTCCCGCTCCAGCACCTGCTGGTTCTGGGCGAGCTCGCCGATGTCGAAGAGGCTAGAGGCTTTCCAGACCAAGACCATGGTTTGATCGATCTTGTCGTAAGGATAACTTGTCTCGTAACCACCGACCCTATAGTAATACATACCAGATTGGGTGGAAGCACCCAATCTCCGCCTCAAGTGGTTCCACGATCTGGTCTGATAAGGGTTGAGGCGGAAATTGGTCCTCTGCCACAGGGTCGTCCAACTGCCGTCAGGCCTCCTCATCTCCAGCTTCGCTCGCACCGTCTGAGTGCTGCCGGTGTTGTTCGTGCCTCTGACATCGACGTAGAAGTTGCCGCCTGAGGAGGGAACGATCTCCGGATAATCTGGGGTATCGTGCCGGATATCGGCGGTGACATCGGTAGTGCTGTAAATCCAGTGGATGCCGGCGATGTCATCCGCATTCAAGTCCCGCTTCTTGGTCTCGCCGTAAGCGATGGTGCTATACATGGTGGAGTTATAGTCACTGCTATGGCCCAATCCGACCACGTGGCCTAACTCGTGAGCGGCAACTGCCCAAACATCCATCTCGCTGTAAGTTGGATTGCCCTGTGAACTGAAATTGAAGCCGTCGTCGAAAAACTTGATGTCGGCCTCAGTCATATTGCTGCCAGAATACCAGTAGTAGGTAGCAGCGATTACGCCTCCCCACGACTCGTCGGCGAAGTAAATGATGTTGTGGCCGTCGTAAGAAACGTAATTACGGGTGGTGGTGCCGCCGAAGGTGAACTCCCACCCGGCATCGGCATCACTATTCCAGGCAATGGCACCGTTCCAGACGGCGTTCACGACCGCCTCCGGAGTGCAATCGGGGTCATCGGCATCGGGATTGATCTCGATGTCCTCCCCCATAGGAAAGGGCTTATAAGACCAATCCACGCCCAACCACACCCAGCCCAAACTGGTTGTCGAATAGCTCAACAACAAGAATATTGAAAATATGATCAGTGTTTTCAGTCGTAGCATCTTTTTCTCCTCCTAACAGTTGGAGTTCTTAGATGCGGTTATTTCACCGCAATGATCTCTTTGAAATGGTTAATGAAGGCTTCTTCTGAGATACTTCTTTCGACCACGGTGCCGTCTTCGACCGTGAATTTGCCATTCCTCCAGGCATAGAGGATATATCTGCCGTTTTCGTCCTGCTGGCCAAAAACTATAACCCTCTCACCAACCTCGAATTCCGGCGAATCCGGGACCGTCAAAGACAAATCCCCGATGGTGCCACCATGATAGGCTACGACTATGCGTTCCGCTTCAGTGTCCGCTTTCAGGAACTGCTCCACTTCGATGGTAGCAAAGGTGACAATGATCTCGCCTTCCCAGTCCGACACCTTGTCAACGACCTTCCCGACAGCGATGCAGGCTGAGTTATCCACCAAGTGCTCATCACTGACGTGAAGTAGGAGCGCTTGGGAGCTGTTCACCAGAAGCAGACCTAAGGCAAACGCTAAAACCAAGAAAGTAACCTTTCGCATCTCTTACCTCGAAAGTTAAATTGCTTTGTACAATCAGTTAAAGGCAGTTAAGTCTTAGTGGAGACATCACCTCCTCGCAGTAGGTTAAGGTTAGCTGTTGTTAATTCAACCTCGATATCTTGAGAGATGTTCCCAGATCCAATTCCACATCTTCTTCTCGGTCAACGATCTGAGCGTGACCTGCCTTTTCGCTGGACTCCGAAAACGTCATCCCGAGCGGGAAGAAGCGAAGAAACAGAATGCATGTTTCCACTCTCAATATAATCGAGCAGACCCTATTTTCCAAGCTTTTTCGACATTTCGCCAGGCCCCTTGGAGGGGCTCTCCCCACTTCCACCTTGCCGTGATTCCGGTATGTTACTCCGCCCACCCGTCACATCCATTCACCCCCCCAGTTCTAACTCAAAGCAACATTTGAGCATCTTTATTGGACCGCACTCCCCCTTAAAGTATGCCTCCGAGGCAAAACCCAAGCCAGAACTCCTCCCCGTAGCATTCCCGCGCCGAACCGCTGCCGGGAGCAGCTCGAAGTGATCCGCTCTGCCCAACTGGAGTCACCGGGTCCCAGCGCGCAAATTAGAGTATTGCAGATTCCGGAGAATTCTCATAACTTCCTCGAGAAAGAGATGTGTATCCAAAGCGTCAGCAGCCGATCCCAAAGTAAGGGACTGAGACCTTACAGGATAGATGTGAGTTGAAGCGTTCTCATAGCCGGCTCGCACTCTGCGCCGTGTCAAGGCGTATAATTCTAAGTAGCTGGTGGAGTATGTGGCTCCGAACAGGACCGTGAGACTGACCACAAAATACATACTAACGGAGCTGATCGGACCTTTCCTATTCGGGTTGGCAGTGATCACCTTTGTCCTGATCATGGACTTCATCCTGGATATTCTAAACTTGATCATATCAAAGGGGCTGGACTGGAAGACCATCCTGGAGGTCTTCGCCTTAAACCTAGCCTGGATGCTGGCGCTCTCGGTCCCGATGTCGGTTCTGGTGGCGGCCCTGATGGCTTTCGGTCGGATGTCCGCGGACAACGAAATCACCGCTTTGAACGCCTGTGGAGTTCCTCTCTATCGGATAGTGGCTCCGGCTTTACTTGCCAGCGCCGTTTTGGCATCAGGGCTGGTCTGGTTCAACAACGAAATCCTGCCGGAGGCAAATCACCAGGCGCGACTCTTGATGACCGACATCACCCAGAAGAAGCCGGCCTGGAACTTAGAGCCGAACGTCTTCATCGACTATTTTGAGGGGTATCACCTTCTGGTCGAGAAGGTCGACCCCCGCACCTCCAGGCTGGAAGACATAACTATCTACGATCACAGGGAGAGTGCCCTTCCCCGGACCATCATCGCCAAACGGGGGCGAATGGAGTTCTCCGCAGACAGCGACAATCTGCACATCTTCTTGGAGGAGGGAGAGATTCACGAACCCGACGAGGAGGACCCGACCCATTATCGTCGTCTGACCTTCAGCAAACAGACTATAAACATAACCGATGTCGGGGGAGAGCTGGTCAGGTCCTATTCCGATTATCGTGGGGACCGGGAGAAATCGAGCTCCCAGATGTTGGAGGAGAATCGCCAGAAGAAAGGCGCCCTGAACAAGTCTCGGCAAAAGATTCAACACTACGTCAGGACCGCGGCGGGCTCAGCGTTGGAGGGCGATATCGGCCGGACCGAATCCCCCCGAGCTTTTGCGGTCAATCGCCGCCGCGCCGCCACCCTGGCGCTCAACGACAATCGCAACCTGCTCAGAAAAATAGAATACGAAGCCACTCAGATGAGAAATCTGAGTCGGCAAATAAATTCCCTGAACGTGGAGGTCCACAAGAAGTATTCGATTCCAGTCGCCTGTTTGGTTTTCGTCCTCATCGGCGCGCCTCTGGGAGTGATGGCACGTCGTGGCGGGATGAGCACCGGCTTGGGATTAAGTCTCCTTTTCTTCATCCTCTACTGGGCTTTTCTCATCGGCGGAGAGGAATTAGCCGACAGACAATTCCTGAGTGCCTTCTGGGCGATGTGGAGTGCAAACTTCCTCATCGGTGCGGTGGGCATAATCCTTCTGGTGAGGTCGGTGCAGGAAACCGTGTTCATATCTTGGGAGTGGTTAGACCGCCTCACATCCAAGTTCAAGAAATCGGCCTCAGAGGATAGTGGGAGGCTTTAATGTCGCTAATAGACCGTTACCTCGCCAGGAGATTTCTCTACACTCTCGGATTTGCACTACTTGCCTTTGTCCTGGTGTTTGTGATTGTTGACCTCATCGAAAACTTGGACAAATACATCGACCATGACGCCTCCTTCAGGGATGTCTTCTATTATTACGTTTGCTACACCCCTTTCATCGTGGTGCTGACCCTTCCGGTGGCGATGTTGCTTTCGACCCTCTTTTCCCTCGGCACCCTATCGAAATACAACGAGCTAACCGCCATCAAAGCCAACGGGGTTTCGCTCTACCGGATTCTCTTGCCGATCTTCGGGATTGCCTTTCTGGTGAGTCTTTTAGTGCTCTTCAGCGCCGAATATCTCATCCCCCAGGCCAACGCCGAGAAAAGCCGAATAAAAAGCTTCAACATCGAAAAGAAACCGAGGGCGAAAGAGGTCATCAGGAACAACCTGTTCTTCGAGGGGCGGGATCACTTCTTTTATTACTTCAAGAAATATAACAGTGAGACCCAGACTGCGGAGAGGCTGGTGGTGCAGAAGATCACAGAGGGGCATATCACAGAATCGATTGAGGCCGAAAAGATGGTGTGGACAGCCCGAGGTTGGAAGTTCGAGAAAGCCAAACGACGCCTCTTTTCAGATTCACTTCGGGAGGGATCCACAGAAAGGTACGAAGAGCACGAAACCCTTCTCTACCCCATCTTGAAGGAGACCCCGGAGGAGTTCGGCAAGGAGCAGAAAAGGCCGGACGAGATGGGCTTTTTCGACTTGAGGAGATTCATCAAAATCAAAGAGAGCCTGGGGGAGAATACCGCCAGAGAGCTGGTGGAACTCTATCTAAAAATCACCTTCCCCTTCGTCAATTTGGTCGTGGTCTTTCTGGGAGCTCCGATTGCCGCTGCTCCTCGCCGGGGGGGATTCATGCTCGGATTTGCGATTTCGCTGATTATCAGCTTCGTATATTTCGCATTGATCCGGGCGGGACAATCGCTGGGGCAAAACCAGAAGCTGCCTCCCCTCCTGGCGGCAAGTTTCGCCAACATCATCTTCGGCCTTATCGGTCTGGTGCTTCTAATCAAGGCAAAGAAATAATATAGGAAATAGGGGACCTGAGACAGGGAACAGGAAACAGTTTGCGAAGCTACCCCAAACCCGTAGAGCGGTGAATTCATCGCCGTTTTTTTCTTGCTCCGATAAATTCCGACCCCTACGGATTACCTTTCAAAGGAATCGGGAATCGTACACAGGAAAAACTGAACGCAGGACTCATTTACAATCCACGACGGTCGGTCTAACGCGTAACCACAGAGGTCATCCCTGGATATAAAAAAGGCAGGGGTGGTCTCCCCTGCCCTTTCGGTCACAAGCGGGTTGAGGTCTATCTCTTATCCATGGGGACGTATTCGGCCTCCAGTGGTCCGACGTAAACTGCCCGAGGTCTGAAGATACGGTTCTGGGGGAGATACTCGAGGACTCTGGCAACCCATCCAGCCACCCTGCTGACCGCAAAGATGGGGGTGAACATGGGAACATCGATTCCGAGGGCATAATAGATGGTGCCGGAGTAGAAGTCGACGTTCGGGAAAATGCCCTTCTCTCC
>JBHIBM010000077.1:0-7675 GCA_046759085.1 Candidatus Zixiibacteriota bacterium | reverse complement strand
AAGAGGATGTCCGAGGTTATAACCGAGGAGCTACCGGAGAAATACCATCGCAATATCGCGGTCCTCTCCGGTCCCAGCCATGCGGAGGAGGTCGCTCGTCAGCTGCCGACCACGATCACGGTGGCCTCCGACAATGAGGCGGTCGCCGAAAAGGTTCAGGGGATTTTCATGAACGACTACTTCCGGGTTTACACCCACGACGATGTTGTCGGGGTGGAGTTGGCCGGTTCGCTGAAGAACGTGATCGCCCTTGCGGCCGGAATCTGCGATGGTCTTGGATTCGGGGACAACACCAAGGGTGCTATTCTGGCCCGGGGCCTGGCAGAAATTGCCCGCCTGGGGGTCAAACTCGGAGCCGACTACAGGACCTTTTCCGGCCTGGCGGGGATGGGGGATTTAGTCACGACCGCAATGAGCAGATACTCCCGCAACCGCCACCTGGGAGAAGAGATCGGGCGCGGGAAATCCTTAGATAGGGCCCTCTCCGAGATGACCATGGTCGCCGAGGGGGTGAAAACCACCCAGTCCGCCTATGCCCTAGCCCGAAAGCACCGGGTGGAGATGCCGATAACAGAGCAGGTATACCTGATGCTGTTCGAAGGAAAAAACCCAAAGTTGGCAGCCGAAGAGCTGATGCTGCGCGAGCCGAAAGCGGAAATGTGGATTTGACCCCATGGCCAAGACCCAAAGATTCGAGGAAGCCCTGTCCCGTCTGGAGGAAATTGTTGACAAACTGCAATCCCAGGATTTATTATTGGAGGAGTCATTGAAGCTTTTCGAGGAGGGACTGAAGCTCTCCCGCTTCTGCCACGATAAGCTTCAGGAGACGGAAAAGAGAGTCAAGAGACTGGTCAAAGGCGAGAAGGGAGAGTTTCACCTGAAGCTCTTCGAAGATGATGAGACCGAAAGTTAAACCCAACCAGAAAATGACTACTATCTTAGAAACCGTCAGCTCTCCCCAGGACATTAAGAAGTTAACCCTGGCGCAGCTGAAGCAGTTGGCCTCGGAAGTGAGGGAGAGGATACTCACGGTGGTATCCAAAAACGGGGGTCACTTGGCCTCCAATCTGGGAGCGGTGGAGTTGACCCTGGCACTTCACCTAATTTACGATTCGCCTAAGGATAAGATCGTCTTCGACGTCAGCCACCAGAGTTACACTCACAAGCTCTTGACCGGGCGGGGATCTCAATTCGATACCCTGCGCCTGCATCGGGGGATCTCTGGCTTTACCAGGAGACAGGAATCTCCCCACGATCCCTTTGGGGCCGGGCACGCCAGCACCTCCATCTCGGCAGCTTTAGGCTTAGCCTCCGCCCGCGACCAGCAGGGTGAGAGTTACCACGTCATCGCCGTGATCGGGGACGGTGCTTTGACCGGAGGTCTGGCTTTCGAGGGTCTCAACAATGCCGGAACTTCCGGCAAAGATCTCCTCGTGATTTTAAACGACAACTCCATGTCCATCTCCAAGAATGTGGGAGCCTTCTCGAAATATCTCACCGACCTGCTGACCGACCAGACCTACAACAAATTGAAAGCGGAGGTGTGGAAGCTGACCGGGAAATTGAAGCAAGCAAGCAGAATTCGCTCTGCAGTTCAAAGCTTGGAGGAGAGCGTAAAAGGCTT
The DNA here is from genome assembly GCA_046759085.1 of Candidatus Zixiibacteriota bacterium. GTDB lineage: Bacteria > Zixibacteria > MSB-5A5 > DG-27 > DG-27 > DG-27. The sequence continues at coordinate 6,051 of JBHIBM010000077.1, read as the reverse complement.
TCTGGTGCCGGGGGTGATCTTCGAGAGGTTGGGGTTCCGCTATTTTGGCCCCATCGACGGTCATAATCTGGAGCAGTTGACGAAAACCTTAAGGCAGATAAAGAACCTTAAAGGTCCGATTCTATTGCACGTCTCCACCATTAAAGGAAAGGGCTGTAAGTACGCCGAGGAGGACGCCACCCATTTCCACGGAGTGGGAGCCTTCGACAAAGTCACCGGGAATTCCAACTCCATCAAGGCCAGTCTGTCCTATTCGGCCATCTTCGGGGAGACCCTGGTGCGCCTGGCAAAGGAGGACCGAAGAGTTGTGGCCATCACCGCCGCCATGACCACCGGGACCGGTCTGGCTAAGTTTGCGCAGCGGTATCCGGAGAGATTCTATGACGTCGGCATTGCCGAACAGCACGCCAGCACCTTTGCCGCCGGGTTGGCAGCCGCGGGGCTCAAACCCTTCTTCGCGGTCTATTCGACCTTCCTCCAGAGAGCCTTAGACCAGGCCATTCACGATATTGCCCTGCAGAGGTTGCCGGTGGTTTTCGCCATCGACCGTGCCGGAATTGTCGGCGATGACGGCCCCACCCATCACGGCTGTTTCGATTTGACCTACCTGCGGATGATCCCCAACACCGTCGTGATAGCCCCGAAAGACGGCGGGGAACTCCGAGACGCCCTCAAGTTTGCCGCCGACTGGCAGAAAGGCCCGGTCGCCGTCCGCTACCCCCGCGGCAGCGCCCCCGACATCGACATCGAAGCGGAGTTTCGTGCGATGGAGGTGGGAAGCTGGCAGATTTTGCGTCCCGGTGAGGATTTGGTGATCCTGGCGGTCGGCTCTATGGTTTATCCTTCAGTAGCCGCCAGCGAGATCCTGGGCGAGCAGGGCTTCCGGGTGGGCGTGGTGAACTGCCGTTTCGTCAAGCCCCTGGATGAGAACCTGCTCTCGGACATACTCTCGCAGAATAAGCATGTCTTGACGATGGAGGAGAACTCCTTGGCCGGCGGATTCGGGAGTGCGGTCTCGGAGTTCTCACGGGCTCGCAGTTTCAACTGCGAAATCCACTCCTTGGGAATACCGGACGAATTCATCCCCCACGGGGACAGAAACCTCCTCCTCAAAGAGATCGGCTTGGACACCGAAGGGATCGTGAATCTCTCCCTGAAGCTGCTCTCGCCCAAACCCTCCAAATCCAGAGTCTCCCGTCAGCTGAGGCTCGCCCGCCCCCGCCGCGAAAAGACCGTAGATGAATAAAATCGGGATCATCGCCAACGTCAAGCGTCCGAACGTTAAGGAGGCGGTCAGTAAGGTTCTCTCGTGGGCGGAGGAGAATAATAAGGAATGCTTTCTCTGCAGCGAGCTTTCGGAGCTTTTCCAGGAAGAGACCAGGCTTTTCTCCCGGGAGGAACTGCGGCACCGCGCAGATTGCATCTTCACCTTCGGTGGCGACGGCACCATGTTGGCGACCGCCAGAGCGGTCGGCGATAGCGAAATCCCTATTCTGGGCGTTAATATGGGAAGCCTGGGGTTTTTGACTCAAGTCCCCCAAGAGAATTTTGAAGCGACTCTCCAGAGACTCAAGCGGGATGATTTTCAGATCGAAGACCGCATGGTGCTTGAGTGCCGGCACAACCGGGATGATAGCGAGAAGCTTTTCGCCCTGAACGATGTCGTCATCGACAAAGGAGGCGTGGCGAGGATCATACATCTGCACCTCTCCGTGGGGGAGGAATTCATCTGCACTTACAACGCCGATGGCCTCATAATCTCAACCCCGACCGGTTCGACGGCCTACTCCCTCGCCGCCGGAGGTCCGATATTAAGCCCCCAGATGAAGGCGATTATTGCCGACCCCATCTGCCCCCACACCGTTACCCAACGCCCGATGGTGTTTCCTCACTCCGAGACCCTGGAGGTCAAAGTCGAGTCTCCCCACGATGAGGCGGTCTTGACGGTGGACGGTCAGGTCGCCGTCAACCTCAAATCCGGGGACACCATCACAATCAGGGAGGCCAGACACACCATCAAGCTTATAACCTTCCCGGAGAGATCCTTCTACGAGATCCTCCGCACCAAGCTCCACTGGGGTGTGACTCCCAAAGTGGGCAGGTGAATGGTGAATAGTCAATGGTAGATAGTAAATGGCTCTTTGCTTCCTTTAGAATCGTCCCCCTGGCAGAGGCCAGAGGGCTACCCAGTTAGAAACACTCCCTGGAATTGCTCTCACTCCGCTTAGCAGACGCGGCCGTATGCTACACTTCATCTGTGAAGTAATATTGAACCCTGCCACGTTCGAAATTGACTGCCTGTGCTTTGAGCCATATATTTGGGGAACAGGAAACAGCAGGTTTGATCGCAAATGCTTAGATACAGAATATTAGTCGTTGACGACCAGGAGAGCCAGAGGGAGATGCTGGGGGGGCATCTGAAAAACAAGGGGTATGCGGTCACCACCGCCGAGTCCGGCGAGAGCGCCCTGGAAATTTGCGAGAAGAATTTCTTCGAGGTGGCGCTTCTGGATCTGAAAATGCCCGGACTCTCCGGCCTGGATTTGCTGAACCGATTGAAAGAGATAAACCCCGATACCATCTCGATAATAATCACCGCTTACGGCTCTATTGAGAGCGCCGTGGAGGCGCTCAAATCCGGGGCTTTTGACTACATAACCAAACCGATCAACAACTTAGAGGAGGTAGACCTGATCATCGAAAAGGCCTTGGAGACCCATTCGCTCTTGCGGGAGAATCGAGCCCTCAAAGAGGAACTGGAGAAATTCGCAGGAAAGCTTGAAATCATCGGCGAAAGCAGACAGATAAGGGAGGTGCTTTCAACCGTTACCCGGGTGGCACCCTCAGACGCCAATGTCCTCCTCACCGGCGAATCCGGCACCGGAAAGGAGCTGTTCGCGAGAGCTCTCCACCAAGCCTCGGAGAGAACGAAGGGGACTTTCGTGGCGGTGAGCTGTGCCGCCCTTCCGGAAACGCTCTTGGAATCGGAGCTTTTCGGCCACGAGAAGGGAGCCTTCACCGACGCCAAGAGCAAGCGTGCCGGGAGGTTCGAGTTGGCTCACGGGGGAACGCTCTTTTTGGACGAGATCGGAGATGTTCCTGCCTCAACCCAGGTGAAGCTGCTGAGGGTCATCGAAACCAAAGAGTATAATCCTCTGGGAAGCGAAAAAACCTATCTGGCAGATGTCAGAATTATAGCTGCCACCAACCAGAATCTGGAGGAAAAGATCAAGGAGGGCACCTTCAGGGAGGACCTTTTCTTCCGCCTGAACGTGGTCGGAATTGAGGTGCCTCCGTTGAGGGACAGAAAAGCGGATATCTCCCTTCTGACAGACTATTTCTTGAGAGAGTTGAGCGAGAAAAACAGAAAGAGAATCTCCGGGATCACCCCGGAGGTCAAAGACCTGCTTTTAAGATACCACTGGCCCGGGAATGTTCGGGAGCTGGAAAACGTCTTGGAGAGGGCGGTGGTGATGTGCCGGGGGGAGGTTATCGACGTTGGGGATCTGCCCCCACAACTGTCAGAGAAAAGCGCCACGGGAGAAGAAACCAGACCGACCGGCACCTTAAGGGAGATGGAGAAAGAGTATATCTTCAAGGCCCTGGAGGCGACCTCCTGGAACTTCACCGAGGCCGCCGCCATCTTAGGGATTCACCGCAACACCCTGCGACTGAAGTTGAAAGAATACGGGATAGAAAAGGAGAAGTGAGCTCTCAGGGTTTGCTCTTGTTTCTCATCCGTCACGCCGAAAGCGAGGCCAACGCCTCCCGGACCTTCGCCGCCAGAGTCATCGATCCCCCGTTAAGCCCGAAGGGAGTCACAGATGCGGAGCGGATTGCGGCAAGACTGGCACCTGGGGGCATAAGAAAGATTTACGCCAGCCCACTTCACCGAAGCCTGCAAACAGCACAGACACTCGCCTCCAAGTGTCAGCTCGAGGTTAATTTGCTGCCAGACCTCAGAGAGGTTGACGTCGGAGTTCTGGACGGGAAAAGCTCGAAGTCAAAGGAGAACTGGGAGATATATGAGCTGGTACTTGAGAGATGGTCGGTGGGGGATATGGAGGCCGCATTCGAGGGCGGGGAATCCTTGGGAGAAGTATGCGAGCGTGCTCAAAGAGTTTTAGAGATTCTGTGCTCTGGATCTGATTCTGGACGTATCGCCGTGGTCACCCACGCCGTTTTTCTGATGATTTTCCTTCCCCTTTTGCTCAACGATTCCCTAACCGATTTGAAACGTTACAGTCTCCCCAGAGGCTCGATTACTACTCTCACGATCCGAAGCGGTGAGGCGCAGCTGCTGGATTTGGGGAGCATCGAGCATCTTCAAAGATAGAATTCGACTTAACCCTTTAACTTGGAACAGAGGCCGGTTACTTTATAGTCTTAGTAGTGATCTGCCAAGAAATTGGAACCGTATTCCCCATGCACTTTTCCGCTTTTGCATAAACGAAAGCCGGTAGTCCGCCAACCTGCTGCCGACACCTTGAGGGCAAGCTCCCAAACCTACCTTGACAAGGAAACCTTCAATAGCTTCACAAATTAAGCCCCTTGACTTTCAACGCAATAAAGAGTAAATATTGCTCTATGGACTCAGGGCTTGAAAACCAATATAAGGCGAAGAAACAGGTAACGGAACGACAATGCCCAATGATGTTTCAACCCTTCTGGCTTTTCGAATAGTAACCCGCACCGTCAGGAACATCCTCCTCCGAAGACCGATATGCATCGCTCTGGAGGTGACCCACAACTGCACCGCCAACTGCCAGCATTGCGACAAGGGAGAAATAGTCGAAGACAACGCCGTGGGGGCAGAGGCATACAGAAGGATTTGTGAGGAGCTCTCTCCGGCGGTGATTCAGATTGCGGGTGGGGAGCCGCTGTTGCGTGAAGACCTGCCTGAGATAGTGCGAGCCCTGTATCGACCGGACAGACCACCTTACCTGGTTTTGGTCACTAACGCCTCCCTGCTCTCCAGGGAGATATACACAGAGCTTCGAGAAGCGGGGATAAAGCAGTTTTCGATTTCGCTCGATTTCCCGGATGAGAGACACAGTGAATTTCGGAGGATCCCGGGGCTTTTCGAGAAGCTTGATAACCTGGTGCCGGAGCTTTTGGCGTTGGGTAATGGTGATGTCGTAATCAACACTTGCATCACCCGTGCCAACTGCCCTTATCTCTTAGACATTATCAAGAAGGTGTCAGAGTGGGGCGCCAAGGTGAACTTTTCAGCTTACACCGATCTGCGCACCCAGAATCCGGAGTTCAATCTCCGACATCCAGAGGATACGAGCAAGCTCAATTCCATTATCGATAAGATATATTCGAGCAACAATAGCTATCGTCAAGTGGTGATGACCTCTGAGAAAGTGCTCCGGCGTTTCTGCGACTATTTTGAGAATTGCTATACTCCCAACTGCCAGACCGGGAGGAGATTCTTGATAGTCAACCCCGATGGGACATTGACTCCCTGTGCGATGTTGATCCAGGAGCGGTATGGCAGCCGCAAGGAGCTAATCAATAGATTCGCGAATAAGAATGAATGCGGACGCTGCTATATTTCGATTAGAGCCAACACTGAAAAATCCCCCTGGGAGCTTCTGACTGATAGCCTGAGATTCCATAGACTCTCATAGAGATGGAATGAGCGTCAGGACACGTTTCACTTTGGTCCTGACGGAACTGGGGAGTCACACGAGTTCGGTCAGGGCTGGAGCCCGCCGAAGGCGGGCGTGCCCTGACTTTAATTGTAGCCGGGGCAAGCACACTAGCCTCCCTCGCCGAACAGCATCACGTGGGCGAAGACCTTGGCGTCTCCTATAACGTTATCTACGTGGCAGTATTCATTGGGTTGGTGAGCAACCTCGTCCAATTTCGAATAGACCGCCGCCGAGAGTCCCGCCCGGCGGAAGAACGCCGCCACCGTACCTCCCCCGATGCCGATGATCTCAGGCTCTACATCGTAAACCTGTTTGATAGCCTTCATCAGAGCCTTGACCACCGGAGAATCCTTCGCTGTGGGAGGCGCCGCCACTGACCTCTGCTCGTCTG
>JBHIBM010000076.1:0-7684 GCA_046759085.1 Candidatus Zixiibacteriota bacterium | reverse complement strand
GGAACGATGCCGACCTGAAAAGGAAAGCCGAAGAGAACGCCCAAAGAATCGGCTGCGGACACAGCTTCGTGATCATCATAAGGGAAGCCTTTCCCATCAACATCATGCATGCCTTGAAGGCCTGTCCGGAGGTGGTGGGCCTGTTCTGCGCCACCGCCAACCCGGTGGAAGTCATTGTCGCCGAAACCGAGCTGGGACGGGGAGTCCTCGGAGTCATCGATGGCCTTGCTCCGAAGGGAATCGAAACTCCAAAGGATGTGGAGGCACGGAAGAGCTTTTTGCGCAAAATCGGCTATAAGTTAGGATAACTCGATGAGCACCGAAGTCGAGATTCAACATAACAAGGGGTTATATCTCCCCGAGCTTGAGCTGTGGCTGGATGCCGAACGGAAGGCTGACCTCAGTGTCATCTCCCACGCCCACGCCGACCACATCGTCAACCACAAAAAGATCATCGCCACTCCGGAGACCGCGAAGCTATTCGCTCTCCGAAAGGGGAATGTCGAAACCGAGGTGCTGCAATATGGCAAGCCTCTGAAGCTTCGAGGGGCGACCATCGAGCTTTTCCCCGCCGGACATATTTTAGGCTCCTCCCAGGTTCTGGTCCAGTATAAAGGCACAAAGATTGTCTACACCGGCGATTTGAAGCTGCGGGCGTCACTGACCTGCCGGTCGGCGGAGATCAAAGGGTGTGATATCCTCATCATGGAATCTACTTATGGCTTGCCTGAATATGTCTTCCCGGAAACTTCCGAGACCCATCAGAAGATCGTGGACTGGGTGAAGGATACCAGGGATGAGGGAGAGGTTCCGATTGTGATGGCATATTCTCTCGGCAAGGCTCAGGAGGCGATGAAGCTTTTGGGCGATGCTGGGTTTGAGCTCTCAGTGCACAAGGCGATCTATGAGATCGCCGAGATTTACCGAGAGTTCGGGGTGGAGTTCGGCAATTATGACCAGTGGCGGCCCGGAAGTGCGGGGTTGGGAGTGGTGCTTGTGCCTCCGCATCTTTCCCGCTGGAAGCCGCGGGTTGCCATAAAGAAAAGAAAGAAACTTCTCCTCACCGGCTGGGCTCTGAACCGAAGCACTATGTACAGGTACGACGCCGACGAGGTTTTGCCCCTCTCTGACCATGCCGATTTCACAGAGCTTATGAGCTACGCCAAGAAGGCAAAGCCCACGAAGATTTACGTGGTGCACGGATTTCTGGAGTTCGTCGATTACCTCGAAGAAGAGGGGTTCGATGCGGAACCGTTAGGGGAGGAGGCAGGTTTCGTCAAGCTCCACCGCAAAAAGAAGTAGACGGCAAACAGTAGACAGCAGACAGGAAACAGGAAATAGGATATAGGACATAGGACATAGGAAACAGGGAAAAACGAGTAGCCCAGTGGCGTTCGCCGCTGGGCTTTTTACTTTCGGTCGGGAAATGCCTTGCGACTCAAGCTCTGGACACATATCTTAGCATTCGGTCATACATAGTAGCCCTGAAGAGTTGCAGTGGGGTGATAGGTGGATCTGATCGCGCAAATAGGGATAGTCGTCGGGATAGCTGTAGGACTGATAGCGATTTTCAAGTTCGTGGTCCCGCTTTTCAGGAAGCACAAGGAGGTAGGCTTGCCCGAGGAACAAGAAGTCGCACCGCAGGCACCGTCCCGGGTTTTGCCGGACACAACCCAGCGAGTTTCACACATCCCGGTGCCGAGTGCGAAGCCAAGCACCAAGGGGATGCTTGGCCGTGACAGAGACATTGCCGACCTGAAGGGGCTGCTGGAGAACTGCAAGGTCCTTGGGATCATTGGGCTGGCGACTATCGGGAAATCGACGGTGGCGGCGAAGCTGGCTGAAGACCTTGGCGGGAAATACAAGGCCTGTTGGGAGGATATGAGTGGCCCCTATGAGTTCAACGCCTTCGTTTCCGAGTTGCTGTGGGAGATAGGTGGGGTGTCAGCGGAGCGCATCAAGGATTACACGCCGGAGCAGAGAATTGGCGCTCTAATTGGGGTTCTGGATGAGAAGCGGTCTCTTCTGGTGCTGGATAACTTCGAGCATCGCCTGGAGGAGAGGACGATCAGCGACCTGTACCTGTCCCAGCTTCTCAATGCCTGCCTCAGAAAGGGGCATCGAAGCAAGGTCATCATTACGAGCAGGGAGAACCCGGAGGGCCTCCATGTTGGCTACAACAAGTATGACCTGGGTGGGATTGAGAAAGGTTCTGGTGTTGAGCTGCTGAAACGCAGAGGTCTCAAGGCGGAGGAAAAGACACTGGAGTTCGCTGAGGAGAAGGTCGACAGGCATCCTTATGCGCTGCAGCTTCTGGCTTCGCTGGTTATCAGCTATGGTGCTGACTTGAAGAGGTGCCTGGAGGAGCGAGAGATCTGGCCTGAGGAAATGGAGAAGGAGTTCCTCAAGGAGCATTATGACAGGATGTCCAGAGAGGAAAGGACCATTCTTGAGGGGATGTCCGTGTACCGGGAGCCGGTGCCGGAGGAGGCGGTTGCGGTTTTCGATGGCGACGATGTGTACGAGCTCCTGCGGTCTCTCAGGAACAAGTCGCTGGTCCAGAGCGCGGATGAGCTCTATTTCCTCCACCCGACTGTGAGGGACTACGGTTATCATGAGCTGGAGAAGAGAAAGAAGCAGGAGGTCGCTCACCACAAGGCAGCTGAATGGTATGAGAGCAGTTACGGCCAGGGGCTGCCGCGGGAGACCAACAGACCGGAGCCGCTGAAGCCTTATGAGGAGATGATATTCCATTACTTCGAGAGCGGGACGAAGGATGACATCCTCAAGGGGGCGCGCATCACTAACTACGTTGACAGGTTCCTGGACCGTTTTGGGCTTTACGATAAAGACCTTCAGATGCTGGAGAGATCGAAGCAGATTCTGGAGGGGGCAGCTCTGCAGAAAAGCAAGGACTATGCCGCGCACTTGAACAACATCGGTATGATTCACGATGCACGAGGGGAATACGATGAGGCCTTGCGGTATTACAATGACTCGTTGAAGATAAAAAAGGAGATAGGGGACCGTGCCGGGGAGGCGACGACGCTGGGCAATATCGCAGCGATTGATTTTGGCCGGGGCAAATACGGCGAGGCTTTGACGGGTTACGAGGATGTCTTGGAGATACAAAAAGAGCTAGGCGACCGTGCGGGGGAGACGGTGACACTGAACAACATCGGTATGATTCACGATGCTCGAGGCGAATACGATGAGGCCTTGCGGTATTACAATGACTCGTTGAAGATAAAAAGGGAGGTAGGCGACCGTGCCGGGGAGGCGGTGACGCTGAACAACATGGCTGGGATTCACTATGATCGAGGCGAATACGATGAGGCCTTGCGGTATTTCAATGATTCGTTGAAGATAAAAAAGGAGATTGGGGACCGTGCCGGGGAGGCGACGTCGCTTCACAATATCGGCACTGTCTATTTCGAGCAAGAGCAATATGAGAGAGCTGCTGAGTATATGGTGCCAGCCTACCGAATGGCACGGGACATCGGAATGGCTGAAGCAAAAGTTGGAAAGAAATGGGTTGATGCTCTGTCAGAGAAACTGGGTAGAGACGTTCTGAAAGAGGACAGCGAAGAGTAGACAGGGGTTATTCACAGCGGATTAAACGGATTAAGCAGACAATGATCCGTTTCATCTGTTTCATCTGCTGTGAATGGTTATCAGGCGTCACGGACGAGGGCGTCCGTGACGAACAGGAGTTGTGCGGGCGGGAGTGCAACTCCCGCCCGAGCTGAGGGGTTGAGTGGGGAGAGGGGAGCTTGCGTCGGATGTGGGCATCCGACGCCACAACGATAAGTCAGGAAAAAAGTCTTGAAATAGAAAACATAAGGTGTAAATTAGATTCCTAAGCTCAGCAGCCTTTAGATCAGGGAGAGTTGTATGCCCGCTATATTGGATTGTATGGCCAGAGAGATTCTCGACTCTCGAGGCAATCCCACCGTGGAGGCAGAAGTTGTATTGACGGATGGTTCCAGCGGAACCGCGGCGGTCCCCTCGGGTGCATCCACCGGAGAACACGAGGCCTTAGAGCTCCGTGACGGTGATGAGAAGAGGTTTTTGGGCAGAGGGGTGAAAAAGGCGGTCGAGAATATCAACGAAGTCATCGCCGACGGACTCATGGAGGAGGGCATCGACGGCGTCGACCAGGTGGCGCTGGACGATTTTTTGATCAGATTAGACGGCACCCCGAACAAATCAAAGCTCGGAGCCAACGCCATCTTAGCAGTCTCTCTGGCGGCATGCAAGGCAGCCGCTGGCTTCTCCGCTCTTCCCCTTTTCCGCTACATCGGAGGTGTCAACGCCCATATCCTTCCGGTGCCGATGATGAACGTCATCAACGGTGGCAGCCATGCCGACAACAAGCTCGATTTTCAGGAGTTCATGATCGTCCCCGCGGGGGCAACCTCCTTCTCCGAGGCTTTGAGAATGGGAGTGGAGATATTCCATTACCTCAAAGGGGTGTTGAAGAAAAAGGGCTACAATACCGCCGTCGGGGACGAAGGTGGTTTTGCTCCCGACCTGAAAGCCAATCACGAAGCCATTGAGCTCATACTGGAGGCTATCGAGAAAGCCTATTATGAAGCCGGCGAGGAGGTCTTCATCGCCTTAGACCCGGCGGCCTCCGAGTTCTTCGACAAAGATCGGCGGACGTATATTTTGGCTTCCGAGGATAAGACCCTCACCTCCGCTGAAATGGTCGATTACTACTCCTCCTGGGTTGACAAATATCCGATAATCTCCATAGAGGACGGGCTGGCGGAAGACGATTGGGACGGTTGGAGACTCCTCACCGAGAAACTGGGAGACAAGATCCAACTGGTGGGGGATGATCTCTTCGTCACCAACACCCAAAGACTCAAGAAGGGGATCGAGCGAGGAGTTGCCAACTCGATTCTGATCAAGCTGAACCAGATCGGAACCCTGACCGAGACTCTGAAGGCGATCGAGATGGCCAAGAGGGCCGGTTACACCGCGGTGATTTCCCATCGCTCGGGAGAAACCGAAGATAGCACCATCGCGGATCTGGCAGTTGCCACCGGAGTGGGGCAGATCAAGACCGGCTCCTGCTCTCGGACCGACCGGATCTGCAAATACAACCAGCTGCTCCGAATCGAGCAGATGTTGGAAGAGGAAGCAACCTATCCTGGAGTCGCTGCCTTCAAGCAGACCAAATTCAAGAGGGACTAATAGCGGTGGCCAGAAAGAACCGTTATCGCAGAAAGAAGAGCCGAGGGGCTAACTCCAGTGGGCTGGCCAGATGGGTGAGGCGACTCATAATTATAGTCGCAGTGGCGGTATGGATTATTTACTTCTTCGGGGGAGAATACGGTTTCCTGCGTATCTGGGACCTGAAGGTGCAGAAGTCCAACATAGAAAGACAGACGAACCAGGCGCGGGTGAGGAGCCTGGATTTGTGGTTGGAGAGAGAGAGGCTCTTAGGCGACCCCGAGTATCTGCGCCGAGTGGCAATCAGAAAATACGGTGTCGCCGAAAGGGGTGCCATCATTTACCGCTTCGAGTCCGACGGAGTTGGATCCGCCTCCAGTAGAAAAGCCTCCGAAGTGAAGAGATAACCTCGAATGGGATTGGTCAAGTCCGAAGGGATTGTCCTGAAGGCGGGCAGACTCAGGGAGACCTCGAAAATCGTCAGTCTCTATACCGATAGATTCGGGAAGCTGACAGTTGTGGCCAAGGGAGCCTTAAAGCCGGGAAGCAGGTTCGGCGCCGACCTGGAGGTCTGTAATCACATCCTGGCGGTGATCTATCGAAGGGAGGGGAAAGAGATCGACTACCTCTCCTCCACCGATATTCTGAACGATTTTCCTAAAATCAAGGCTGAACTCCCGAAGTGGACGGCGGCCTGCGGGGCCTGTGAACTGGTGGATAAGGCCACCTCCGGAGAGGAAGCTCAAGCTCGGCTTTTCGCCAGCCTGTTGGGGGCTCTAGAAGGGATTGAGTCGGGCGCCTCCGGGAGAGTGGCGGTCCATTTCTGGCACTTCGTTTTGAGGCTGCTTGAGATCTTAGGGTATCGTCCCGACTTCTCAAGCTGTGTTAAGTGTCGAAAGAAGACCGAGGAGGATGAAGTTCTCTTCAGCGCCGCCGATGGAGGTCTGGTTTGCAGGAATTGCTCAATCGAGGCTGAATTCTATCATAAGTTGTCCAAAAGCACCGCAGGGAAGGTGAGTCTCCTCCAAAAGCGGAGGAGTGAAAACCTCTCCAGGATCAACCTGACACGTTCCGAGAAGGAAGAGATCCGCAGAGTCCTGCCGGCTTTCTGGAAGTATCATCTGGGAGATAGATTGGACTTGAAGAGTTTTGAGTTCATGGAGAAGGTGGCGGGCGACAGGGTCAGGTAGCGCGGCAGGCAGATAACTGCGATTCAATTTGAGATTAACATGTCCGAAGTTCAGAGCGTAGAGATTAGGCCGGAAGAGATAATGGACAAGCTGGTGTCGCTCGCCAAGCGGCGTGGCTTTGTCTTCCCCTCCTCGGAGATATACGGCGGCATAGCCTCCTGCTGGGATTATGGTCCCTTAGGAGCGGAGCTGAAGAGAAACCTCAAGGACCACTGGTGGAAGAGCATGACCCAGAAACGGGACGACATCGAAGGGGTAGATGCCGCCATTCTTATGCATCCCAAAGTATGGGAGGCCTCCGGGCACGTGGAAGGCTTCACCGACCCTCTGGTCGATTGCAAAAAATGCAAGCTCCGTTTCAAAGCTGACGAGATGGATAAGGACAGATGTCCCAACTGCGGCGGGGAGCTAACTGAACCACGACAGTTCAATCTGATGTTTAAGACCTTCATGGGTCCGGTGGAGGACGATTCCGCGGTCGTTTACATGCGGCCGGAGACGGCTCAGGGGATCTACGTCAATTTCCTCAATGTCCAGGGACCTTCCAGGCAGAAGATTCCGTTCGGGATTGCCCAGATAGGGAAAGCCTTCAGGAACGAGATTTCTCCTGGCAATTTCATCTTCCGCTCCCGGGAGTTTGAACAGATGGAGATGCAGTATTTCGTCAAGCCGGAGGAGGACGAAAAGTGGCTGCAGTATTGGCGCGGTGAGCGGATGCAGTGGTATATCGACATCGGCGTAAAAAAGGAGAATTTGCGCTGGCACCAGCACACCCAGGAGGAATTACCTCACTACGCCAAGGCCGCTTACGACATCGAGTATGACTTCCCCTTTGGGTGGAAGGAGATCGAGGGGATTCACAACCGCACCGACTTCGATTTGGTGCAGCACAAGAAATCCTCCGGCAAGGATCTATCCTACTTCTCCACCGAGGCGAAGAAGCGTTTCATTCCCTATATTATCGAAACCTCCGCCGGGGTTGACCGAACTGCCCTGGTCTGTCTGGCCGATGCCTACCATGAGGAGGTGGTGCGGGATGAAAAGAGAGTGGTGTTACGCCTCGACCCCAAGATTGCACCCATCAAGGTGGCGGTCTTCCCTCTGGTCAAACGTGACGGAATGCCGGAGGTGGCCTTAAAGATCTATCACGAGCTGAAAGTGCGCTTCAAATGCTTCTATGATGAGTCCGCCGCCGTCGGCAGGCGTTACCGCCGGATGGACGAAGCCGGAACTCCATATTGTATCACCATCGATTCTCAAACCTTGGAGGATGAAACCGTCACCGTCCGGGAGCGGGATTCGATGCTTCAGAC
>JBHIBM010000075.1:0-7699 GCA_046759085.1 Candidatus Zixiibacteriota bacterium | reverse complement strand
CTTTATCGGTTGCATCAAGGAGAATGTCGCCACCAGAAACAGAAAGAACCGTTCTGTGGTGATGGTTTGGTCGACAAGGATTTTTTGACCTCCGTACCAAAGGATCAAAACCCCCACCAAGACCCCCAAGTATTCCGTAAGCGGGGGAGCCAAGGAACCGATGCGGGTCAACTTCACCATGGTCTTGAAGAAATCCCCGGTATATCTTTTGAACTTCGACTGCTCGGATTTCTCCATGCCGAAAGCCTTGACGACGCGAATGCCGGTGATAGTCTCCTCCAGGGTGGAGGTGATATTGGCCATCTTCTCCTGGGTGATGGCGGATCTCACCCGCAGTTGACGACCTACCAGGCTTATCAGGATGATGCTGGGAGGCAGAATCAGAAGCGAAACTAAGGCCAATTGCCAACTTGCCCAGAATACCATCACCAGAAATACCACCACCAGAAAGGAGTTGCGGAGAACGTTGGCCAACCCATTTGCGACCGCCCCCCTGACCAGATTTATGTCGTTGGTGATGCGGCTGATCAACTCCCCGGCTCTGCTTCCGTGAAAATATTGCAGCGGCAGCTGGTGATAATGGCTGTAGACCGCATCCCGGAGATCCCTTATCACGCCCTGCTCCACGCGGACTATCAGGAAACTCTGTCCGTACCAGAAGAGGTTTTTGACCGCGAAAATGACCAACAGGAAGATGCAGAATCTCTTCAAGTGTTCGAGTTTGGTCTCTCCACCGATAATTTCCACAAAGGCCTCTTTGTCGAGTTTGGCGAGCTTGTCGATCTTCTCAGAGAGGGAGGTGGATGGAGCTTGGGGCAGCTCCCCTTGTTCTCCCGGGGAACTGCCGCCCTCGAAGATTATCTTCGTCAACGGCACCACCATGGTGAGAGACACTCCACTGGTGCCGGCATAGAGGGCCATGAAGATTATCGACCCCAGCAAGAACCATAAATGAGGTTTTAGATAGCTTAACAGACGTAAATACAGGCGCATATCAAGTTATTCTATTCATCTCGGCGGGGACTGGCAAGAGCTCCCCTATCTTCTGTATCGATTCCTCCAGAGGAAAATCACCATCGAAATAGCGAACGTGACGATGGCGCTCTCCCCGGGGAGCGAACTTATTCAGATCCGAACTCGTGAACACTGAAAGTGTAGAGCAGCCGCATGCGACCGCTAAATGTAACGGGCCGGTGTCGGCGGATATGAACAGCTCCACGTTTGCAAGAAGGGAGGCCAATTCCAGAATTGAAAGGCGACTCAAGAAAACCGAGCCGGAGGGCAGATTGGCCTTGATTCGAGACAGATGTTTCTCCTCCGACGGCCCGCTGATAAAGATCAGTCTCATCCCGAACTCCCCTGACAGTTTTGCTGAAAGCTCCGCAACCTCACCCACTGGCAACCTCTTCTTTCCCCTTCCACCTAAGTGAATGGCAGCTTTACGGTCGCTGACTTGGAGGCCCAAAGAATCTAAAAGGGATTTGCCCCATTCGATTTCCTCCGGAGGAATATAAATCCTCATTTCTGGAGCAGTGAGATCGGCCCAGAAAGGTCTCAGGAGATTCAAATACATCTCCGTCGCGTGGACTGGTCGCTCTGGTGGTTCCAGACTGAGATTCAGCAGCCCCCGGTTTTGCTTCTTATTGTATCCGACACGGACCTCTGTCCGGGCCAGGCGGGCCAGAACAGAATTGTTGAAGGAGAAATTGTTGACATCGGAGGCTTCAATCACCAGGTCGTATCTCAGAGCCCGAAGCTTCTTGAGAAAGGAGAGGAGCACCAGGGGATTTCTGACCTGTCTTCTCTTTTCCATTATGAGAAGTTGGTCAACTCTTGAGTCAGCTCTGAAAACGGAGGCGTAGAGGTCGGAGAGAAGCAGGTGAATCTTAACGCCGGGAAGTCTCTCTCTCAAGGCCGTAAGCATCGGGGTCATGAGTATCAAGTTCCCAAGGCGGTCGTCCTGCTTGACTATCAAGATCCGATCAAGACTGTGTTCCAGTGGGAAGTTGAAACCTTCCCTCACTATATTTGTGGGAGAGGTCTTGAGGATCGGTGCTAAGATGGCACCAAGCAGCGTCCTTCCAAACCTCTCTAAGCCTCTCAACCTCATCATGAATCCCCAATATAGACTTGCAGTCATACTAATTTATCGAAATATAAATGTCAATGATTTTGATTAGGATTAGAGAGCCGTTCAGTGTTCGTGCTGAGCAGTTCGCAGTGGCTGGTGGCTGACTTCGTCCCCTGTGTCCTGTCTCCTGTTCCCTCTGCCCGGTTCACTGGCCTTCAATGACCAGTGACGGAGCGACTTCTTCGATTGCAGCTTCTCTCAGGGGTAGCCTGATGATGAAAGCAGTGAAGCTGTCGGCTCTGCTTTTCACTTCGATGGTGCCTCCGTGGAGGAGTACAACCTTTTTCACCAGGGGCAGTCCCAAACCTGTCCCTTTTTCCCTAGTGCTGAAAAAAGGATAAAAGATTTTCTCCTTCAACTCTTCGGATATGCCCACTCCATTATCCAGGCAAACGATTTTAGCGGTCTTCTGACGATCTCCTACCGGGTAGGCAAAGAGTCCCACCCTGCCTCCGATTTCGACTGCCTGACAAGCATTCAGAAGGAGGTTTTGCAGGGCCTGGCGCAGGAGCAGTCCATCCCCCTCAAAGAGTGGCAATTTCGCGCTGATCCCGACCTTCAGGGTAATCTCTTTTTCTTGGATAAGGTCATTCACCCTGACAGCGGATTCGCTGGCGAGCTCGCGTAAATCAACCGCAGTCAGTTTCAAATCCTCCTGGCGTGCGAAATCAAGAAAATGTGACAGCATCCCTTCCACGGCCGCGGACTCCCGGATTATGCTGCTGATTATTACCGGAAGCTTCTCCGGGGCGCGCAAGTTTCGCTCCAGGAGTTTACTGTAACCTGTGATGGTGGCCATGCCGTTGCGCAATTCGTGAGCCAGACCGGCGGACATCTCCCCTAAAGCCGCCAACTGCTGTTTGAAGAGCATCTCCTTCTCCAACTTCTTGATTTTGGAGATGTCTATCAGTAAAATGAAGACACCAACTGCGCCTCCCTTTTCATCCCTTATCAGAAAAGAGGTCAGGCCCACTTGGATTAGCTCTCCGGTCCCCTTTCTAATCTCCAGTTCCAAGCGCGAATGCGTTCTTTCTTCATCCAAGGCCTCATTGATGATTCTTGTGAGCGGGTTCTCAGATCCGAAAGTCTCCCGGAAGCCGTGGTCCAGCACTGAACTCCGCTGGTAACCCAGAATCTTCTCGGCAGCGGGGTTAAAGCGAGTGATTAGACCCGAACTGCTGCAAGAAATGACCCCGGAGGAAATGCTCCCCAGTATGTATTCGTTGTAACGGGCGAGTCCGTCGGCCCTCCTTTCGGAATCATAATAAAGCTCCTGCAAGGTCTTCTCCTTCTCCTTGAGGTCTGAGATGGTCTTGGAGAAGGTCTCTATGATGGTTTCGACCTCGTCAGATTTGGCTACAGGGGGAATCTTGTCCCCATTCAGTCTCTGCGAGTCTTTCAGCATTCTACGAAACGGGGACATTATCATTCGCAAGAAGATGAATCCCAGAAGGAGTAGAACAACTGTGCCTCCCAACCGGATGGAAGTGTCCAGGAGAGAAAGAGAATTTAGAGTGGCGACGGCCTTGGCGTCAGCTCTTACCATTATGGCCCCGGCGAAATCCCCCTCTTGGTCGTATGCGGGACGCATATAGACTAACTCTCTACCCTCTTCCCTTTTGTGCAGCACCTCTTCTCCCCTTTCAATTCTTCTCCAGCTGTCATCTCCCACACCTTTCGAACCCGGCGATTCCCAGAATCTAATCTCCTGCATCCCGGTGATAATCCTCAAACGCCACAGCCGCTCTGCTATTTCAACGGGGTCTTTCTCTTGGCGAACAATCTCAGTAGCTAAATCCCCGGCGACGGCCAGATCTCGATGCAGCTTGCTTTCGAGTGCCATCCTGGCTTTGCTGAAGGTCAAGGAGGTCACGAAATTCAGTGCCACTATCAGAAGCAGCATTAATAACAGAACCAGACGCACTTCTCTAGTAAAAGTCAGTCCTATTTTACCGGCTTTAGACAAAAGGAGAGCCCTTCGAATTACCATCCTTTGCAGATTATCGTCAGGCTCCACACCTCACTTCACTACGCAGAGGCGGATGGTGATTAAAGAACACCCGGTTGTGATATTTCCAAGAGAACCGTCTTTGCAGGTCCACAGCCTCCAGAATTCTGAGAAACTCCCAAAGGTTTTTTGTGAGATTACCGGGGCTCCTTCGTTGTTAGACAGTGAGAAAATAATTGTAAACCAAGGCTTGACATTTTGGAAAAGCTGCTTACATTTGCTAAGTAGAGGGGAACGATGAAAAGCCTCGCAAGAATCTCTTTAATTCTGCTGTGCGCTGGATCCCTGATTTCGGGGCAGGCCAATAGTCAGGGCAACCACTCCGTCTTCAACGAATTTCGCTACGCAAAGCCCACGGAGATGCAGCTGGATTCGCTCAACGTTCGATGTGTAGGGAGAGCCCTTTACGGGCAATGCCATGCCGTCTGCGCGGAGGGAGATTATGCCTATGTTGGCGCTGGCAGCTGCTTCTTGATCTTTGACATCACCCGCGCAAGCGGTCCCACCCTGGTAGGGAAAACCTACACACCTGGACTTATATATGGAATCCGTCTCCGCAGCGGCCACGCTTACGTGGCTGATTATGAAGACGGTCTGCGCGTGATTGATATCTCCAACCCATCAAATCCGCACGAGGTGGGATCCTGTGACACGGAAAGCCACGCACTTGACGTGTTTGTCAGCGGCATTTACGCTTATCTTGCTAGCTCTGAAGCTGGACTACGCATCATCAACATCGCCGATCCCTCAAACCCTTACGAAGCGGGCTTCTACGATACTGGGCATTTATGCATATGTGGCCGACTGTTATGACGGTCTGCGCATCATAGATGTCTCTGACCCTTCCAATCCATACGAGGTTGGGTTTTACAATATTGGACACAATACATTCTATAACGTGTTTGTCGATGACTATTACGCCTACGTGGCTGACGGTATGGACGGTCTGCGCATTATCAACATCGTGGACCCTTCCAGCCCTTACGAGCAGGGGCACTACGATACGGGAGGCCTTGCAGTTGACGTTTTTGTGAACGGAAACTACGCCTATGTTGCTGACGGTTCCAGCGGATTGCGCATCATCAACGTCACCGACCGTTCTCAACCGTATGAGCAGGGGTTCTACGACACCCGATATGCACGGCGTGTCTTCTCGGAGGCCAATTACGTATACGTAGCTGATCTCTCTGGTGGTCTTCGCATCATTAACGTATTCGACCATTCAACTCCTTATGAGGTCGGATCCTACCATACTGGAGATGCAGCATCGGGGATCTTTGTCAGCGGCGATTACGCTTACGTAGCGAATAATGAGGACGGTCTGCGCACCGTCCAAGTCTCCGACCCTTCCAATCCCTACGAGGCAGGATGGTTCGATACCGAAGATCGTGCCCAGGACATCTTTGTAAGGGGTAGCCATGCCTACATCGCTGATTTTGAGGATGGTCTTCGCATCATCAATGTCTCCAATCCTTTCGATCCATGGGAGGAGGGGTTCTACGACACTGGAAGCTGGACTGTGGGCGTGTTTGTCGACGGCAATTACGCTTATGTGGCAGATTTGATCGAAGGTTTGCGCATCATCAACATCTCCGACCCGTCTAATCCATACGAGGTAGGATTCTATGCTCCGCAAATGTCCGCACAGAGCGTTTTTGTCAGCGGCATCTACGCTTATGTTTCTTTCATTTACGAAGGTTTTCGCGTCATCAACGTCTCCGACCCTTCGAATCCATATGAAGTAGGATCCTGCCGTACTGGAGAATGGGCAATGGATGTCTTTGTTGATGGAAGTTACGCCTACATAGCTAACGGTTATGATGGTCTGCGCATCATTGAGGTCTCCAACCCCAGCAATCCATATGAGATGGGATTCTATGTTATGGGAGATTGGGCAGATGATGTCTTTGTCAGCGATATCTATGCATACGTGGCCGACGGCTATGATGGTCTCCGCATCATTAACGTGTCCGACCCTTCAGACCCGTATGAGGCAGGATACTACGATACTGCACATCGCGCCAACGGCGTCTTTGTTGAGGGCGGTCACGTTTATCTAGCTGATGATTGGGATGGCTTGTACATCCTACAATTCACTGCGACTGGCGTAGAAGATGAAAAACAGGCGCAGCTGCCGACCGAGTTCAACCTCGGTCAGAATTACCCCAATCCGTTCAACATCTCAACCAACATTTCGTATTCTTTGCCTCTTGGCGGTTACGTCCGCCTGCAAATCTTCAACCTCCTCGGGCAAAGAGTGGCGGCGTTGGTGGATGAGCAGCAATCAGCAGGGACTAAGGAAATCCTGTGGGATGCCAGCGATATGACCTCTGGACTTTATTTCTACAAATTGACTGCCGGTGATTGCTCAGAGGTCAAGAAGATGATGTTGTTGAAATAGCGTCTCTCGATCCGTAGAGCGGGGAATTCATCCCCGCTTTTTTGCCCAGCAGAAATAACGTGCCGTCAGGAATTACTTCCTGACGGTCTTCTTTGAATTACCTGGGAAGGTCACGGATGAGGGCATCCGTGACCAACAGCATAGGTGTTGGTATCAGACGCTCCGTCCGATACCGATAAATTCACTTCAAATGCTCCTGAAAATACTCCAGTATCTTGGTGAAGAGGTGGACGTAGCTTTCGTCCCGTGAGAAACCGTGCTCCTCCCGGGGATATATCATCACGTCGAAATTCTTGCTATTCTTAACCAGCTTGAATATCAACTGCACCGTGTCCTGAAAATGGACATTGGAATCCGCCATCCCGTGAATCAAAAGCAGCTTTCCTTTCAATCCCTCCGCGAAGTGAATCGGTGAACTCCTCTTGTAAGCGATAGAGTCCTCCTCGGGGAAATTGAAGCGCTCCGTAGTATACCAGAGATTGTAGTTCTCCCAGTCGTTGACCGCGGCCACACTGCAACCGACTTTGAAAATATCAGGTCTTTTGAACATCGCCATGTTGGTCAGAAAACCTCCGTAGCTCCAGCCCCAGATGCCGACTCTACTGGAATCGATATAACCGAGACCGTTCAGATATTCAACCGCGCTGACGGCATCCTCCAGATCTAGATTCCCCAGATGGCGATAAACATCGGTCCTGAACTTCCGGCCGTAGCCAGAAGAGCCTCTGTAGTCGACCGTAACGACAACAAAGCCCTCTTGTGCTAGCACCTGATGAAAGAGGCCACTGCGCGACCAGTAATTGCACACCGCTTGTGCGTATCCGGCCCCGTGAATGTGAACGATCAGCGGGTATCTCTTCGAGGGATCGAAATCCTTAGGCTTCCAGACAAGGGCGTGCACAGTTTCGCTATCTACATTAGAAGTGAAAGTGAGAAACTCCGGCATCGACAGCTCATACTCGGAGAATTCCGGCAAGACGGAGTTCGTCATCCTGCTGACCTTTCCCCTCTTTCTCAAATCGACTACACAATAATCCCAGGGAGTGACATTGTCGGTGTAGTAAAGCACTGCCCTTTTCCCATCTGGCGAGACAAGGTTCTGCCCATGTCTTTTAGGTGGAGAATACCATCCCCCCTCTAAAGTCAAACTCTCTTTTTT
>JBHIBM010000074.1:0-7810 GCA_046759085.1 Candidatus Zixiibacteriota bacterium | reverse complement strand
TGGGAGTTAAGGTCGAAGCCGAAATCAAGACCATCCCCGCCTCCAAGATCGCCCTGGAGGTCATTGGCAAAGCTATCCAGAATACCACTCTGATGGGAGCCTTTGCCGGAGCGACGGGCTTGATTTCCGTCGACGCCATAAAGAGAAGCATCAAAGAGCATTTCCCCGGTCAAGTCGGCGAGAAAAACGCTCAGGCAGTCCAGAAAGCCTACGAGATGCTGAAGGGTAACAACTGAGGAGGTGGCCGATGTCTAAACCTATCGGAATTGTGACCAAGCCGGGCAGTTCCAAGGTCAACAAAACCGGAAGCTGGAGAACCACCCGCCCGGTCTTCTTACATAAGAATTGCAACGATTGTCGTATCTGCGTCATGGTCTGTCCCGACGGCGTCATCTTCGGTTCCGACTCCAACTACGACGCCGACTTAGATTACTGCAAGGGCTGTGGGATCTGCGCTCGGGAATGCCCCAAAGACGACATCGAGATGGTGCTGGAGGTGAAATAAATGAAAAGGATAGTGGAAGGTTCAATGGCGGTAGCCGAGGCGGTGAGGGTCTGTCGTCCCCACGTCATCGCCGCCTATCCCATAACCCCACAAACCCACATAGTAGAGAATCTGGCGCAAATGGTGGCCAACGGGCAGCTAAAAAGCGAGTTCGTCAATGTCGAATCCGAATTTGGGGCCGCCTCCGTGGTGCTGGGAGCCTCCGCAGCTGGGGCCAGAGCCTTTTCGGCTTCGAGTTCTCAGGGCCTGCTGTTGATGGGTGAGGTTCTCTTCAACCTTGCCGGAATGAGGTTGCCGGTAGTGCTGGCTTGCGCTAACCGCTCTGTCTCCGCTCCCATCAACATTTGGAACGACCATCAGGATGCCGCCGCCCTGCGTGATGCCGGCATAATCCAGTTTTTCGCAGAGGACAACCAGGAGGCCCACGACCTGGTAATTCAGGCCTACAAAGTTGGCGAGAACCCGGATATCTCTCTACCCTGCATCGTAAATCTCGATGGCTACATTCTCACCCACGGCTTTGAGCCGGTGGAGGTTTGTGACCAGAAGTTGGCGGACGAGTTTCTGCCCCCTTACAAGCCGCTCAACTACCTGGATGTGAAGAATCCCATGACCTTTGGAGCTCTTTTCGAGCCGACCTGGTATCAGGAGACTCGCTACCGCATTCAGCAGACCATGGAGGAGGTCAAACCGCTGATAGAGGAGGTGGCAAAGGATTTCGAGAAGACCTTCGGGCGCTTCAGCGGGGGACTGCTTGAGAAATATCGGATGGAGGACGCCGAGAGTGTCTTTGTCTCCATGGGCTCGGTCGTCGGCACCACCAAAGACGCCGTCGATGAGCTTCGTAAAAAGGGAGAGGCGGCTGGGGTGTTGAAGGTCAGAGTCTTCCGCCCCTTCCCGACGGAGGCGATTATTGAGGCTTTAAGGGGTGCCAAGAACGTGATTGTGATGGAGAAGATGATCTCGCTGGGCGCCGGTGGAATCCTTGCCAGTGAGATTAAAAACGCCTTCTACAAGAATCCTCAAGCTCCCGAGGTTCATAATTTCATCTTCGGTCTGGGAGGCAGAGACATACCTTTAGAGTCAATTCTGGAGGCATACGAGAAGGTGAAAGAGCAACTAAACCAGGACGTATTTGTAGACTTGCGGAAGGAGGCTTTGGAGGTAACCTACTAAGCTAAAAGAAGGTAATTTCTGTTATGGTTGATAAAACGAAGAAAAAAGAGAAACCCCCGGTGGTTGAGAGCCTGTTGGCGCCAGGCCATCGGGCTTGTGCTGGATGCGGTGAAGCTTTGGCGGCCAGATTGATCTTAAATGCCGCCGGACCAAATACCATAGTCACAACTTCCACTGGCTGCCTGGAGGTTTTTTCAACCCCCTATCCCGAATCTGCCTGGAAGGTTGCCTGGATTCACTCCCTGTTTGAGAACTCCTCCGCAGTTGCGGCTGGGATTGAGGTTGGCCTCCGGGCCCTAGGCAGAGAGGCCGGGATCAACATCATCGCCCAGGGAGGCGATGGTGCCACCGCCGATATCGGGATCGGTTGTCTCTCGGGGATGTTCGAGAGGGGCCACAACATCCTTTACATCTGTTATGACAACGAAGCTTACATGAACACCGGGGTGCAGCGCTCCGGGCTCACCCCCTTCGATTCCCACACCAGCACCAGCCCCTCCGGGAGTGTCTCCTGGGGTAATCGCACCGAGAAAAAGCCGTTGCCTCAGATCGCGGCCGCTCACGGCATTCCCTACGTTGCCGTCGCCACTGCCAGTTACTATGTGGACCTGCAGAACAAGGTTAAGAAGGCTCTGTCCATCAAGGGTCCGAAGTATCTTCAGGTGCACTCCCCCTGCCCTCTGGGGTGGGCTTACAAGCCTGAGGATACTATCGAGATCGGAAGGCTGGCGGTATTGACCGGGCTCTATCCCATCTACGAGATGGAAAACGGTGAGGTCACCAAGGTGCGTAAGCTGGGAAAGAAGAGATTACCGGTGGAGGCATATCTGAAGCCTCAGGGACGGTTCCGACATCTGTTCAGCAAGCCAGAGGGGAAAGAGGAGATCAGAAGGATTCAAAAGATCGCAGACGGAAACATCGAAAGGTTCGGGCTGGTCTGATCTTTCATTCCAGCCCAAACCTCCATTTTGTGCTTGAATTTCACCGGCCTTTAACAGATATTGTCGAAAACTTTGAAGCCCCCTGTGGGGCTTTCTCGTAAGCCGTTAATTTTCTCTTTGAATATGGAGTTCAGATGATAACCAAAGAAGAGCTTATCGCCAGGGCAGAGCAACCGGGAAAAGACGCCATGAAGCTCCATCCCCTTTACAAGGGAAAGGTGCAGGTGGTTCCCAAGTGCTGTATTCGGTCTTTCGATGACTTCGCGGTATGGTACACTCCCGGCGTGGCAAAACCCTGTTTGGATATTAAGGAGAATCCGGAGAAGGTCTTCGAGCACACCAACAAAGCCAACACCGTGGCGGTCATAACCGACGGAACCCGGGTTTTGGGCTTGGGAGACATCGGCCCCGAGGCCGGGCTGCCGGTGATGGAGGGAAAAGCGCTACTGTTCAAATACCTCGGAGGCATCGACGTTTTTCCCCTCTGTCTGGACACCAAAGACCCCGACGAAATTATCAGGACTGCGCTTCTACTTCAGCCCTCCCTCGGAGGCATAAACCTGGAGGACATCGCCCAGCCGAAGTGTTTCTATGTCTTGAATACTTTGA
This sequence comes from Candidatus Zixiibacteriota bacterium, assembly GCA_046759085.1. Classification (GTDB taxonomy): domain Bacteria; phylum Zixibacteria; class MSB-5A5; order DG-27; family DG-27; genus DG-27. The sequence goes on along the minus strand of JBHIBM010000074.1, from coordinate 4,579 downwards.
GAGAGAAGGCTCGCATCCCGGTGTGGCACGACGACCAGCAGGGGACCGCCACCGTCACCGTAGCCGGTTTTCTTAACGCCCTGAGGCTGGTCCAAAAGCAGATCGACGAGGTCAAGGTGGTGATGGTAGGCGCCGGTAGCTCCAACATAAGGATCGCCTCGCTTCTAATTGAAGCCGGAGTCAAGCCCACCAACATCGTGATTGCCGACAGCAAGGGGATTCTACATCGTGGTCGAACCGAACTCAAGGAAAAGTTCAAGGAGAAGTGGGAGCTCTGCAAGATTACGAATGAGAAGCAGCTGAAAGGAGAGATCTCCAACGCTTTCGTCAAGGCCGACGTTTGTATAGCTCTGTCGACTCCCGGGCCGGATGTCGTTAAACAGGAGTGGGTCGCCAGCATGAACAAAAACTCAGTGGTCTTTGCCTGCGCCAACCCCATTCCCGAGATCTGGCCCTGGGATGCCAAGGAGGCCGGCGCCAAAATCGTCGCCACCGGCAGGTCCGATTTCCCCAACCAGGTCAATAACTCCCTGGGTTTCCCGGGAATCTTCCGCGGCACCCTGGATGTCCGTGCCAGGACCATCACCGACGAGATGTGCATCGCTGCCGCTCAGGAATTGGCTCAATGTGCCATCGATAAAGGCCTGCACGACGAATACCTCCTTCCCACCATGGACGAATGGGAGGTCTTCCCTCGAGAGGCGGTGGCGGTGGCAATGAAGGCCCAACAGCAGGGAATGGCAGGCACACACTACTCCAGCAGAGAGCTATTTGAGATGGCCTCCAAAAGGATCAAGGAGGCGCGTCAGCTCACCAGAAATATGATGGACACCGGCTTCATCAAAGTCCCCAGCAAGTATCTGACTCTTGGAGAGTGAGAATCGGTGAAATCGTACGCTGGCATTGGGAACTCCCTTCCGGTGCCAGCGTTTTTTTGTTAATGAGGTTATTGGTGAGTGGTTAGTGGTGAATAGCTCTCAGCCTGAGGCTGACCCGCCTCTGGCGGGAAAGTCAGAGTTAAGGGTGGGGTGGGGAGTGGTCACCCTACCTACTATCTACTACCTACTGTCTGAGATGACGATAGCAAGAGAACTGCGAAATATCCTGGGTGATAGCAAGGTCAAGGATGACCCCGGCACCATCACCGCTTATTCCACCGACGCCAGCATCTACAAACTGATTCCCAAGGCGGTTTGTTTCATAGAGGAGGAAGAGGACGTTCCCAAGCTCTTGGATTTCGCCCACAGCAAGAATATCCCTCTGACAATCCGTGGCGGGGGCACCGGCTTGGCGGGAGCTGCTGTCAGCTCTGGAATAGTCGCCGATTTCTCCAAATACAATCAAATCCTCGAAGTCAAGCCCGAAAAAAAATGGGTCAAAGTCCAGGTCGGGCATATCTACGAGGAGCTAAATATCTACCTCAAACGGTATGGATTGATGTTTGCACCTGACCCTGCCTCTGGAGATGCCTGCCAGATAGGGGGGATGCTGGCCAACAACTCCTCCGGACCGAGAACCGTCCACTACGGCACCACCAAAGACCACGTTCTCGAAATCGAGGCTTACCTCGCCTCCGGGCGGAAGATTTCAATCAAGAAATACAAACTCGGGGAGCCGGAGACCGACAAGTTCTTTTACAACCATCCGGAGTTCAAAAAGATCGTCCAGCTCGTCGAGGAAAAGCGGGAGGAGATTCTGAGAAGGGAAGTAAAAGTAAAGAAGAACTCCTCCGGCTATGATTTACCCGCTCTGGCTCACGGTCTGGACGGAGGCTACCTGGATTTGCCCCGATTTTTCGTCGGCTCCGAGGGTACCCTGGCGGTCTTCACCAGCGCCACTCTGAACCTGGTTGAGGTTCCCGGAGAGAAGGTCACTCTGTTGGTCTTCTTCGAGGATATGGGAGAGATAGCGCACGCGGTAGGTGAGCTTCTGCCGATAGAGCTGACCAGTATCGAGATTGTGGACGGGAGCTCCATGGACTTAATCGGGCGAGAGAGCTATGACCTGCCTCCTAGTTCCGAGGCCATGCTCCTCATCGACCTCGACTACGGAGACCAGAGGGAGAAAGTTGAGAGAATTAAAGAGGTCTTAGCGAAGTATTGCCTCTCTGTTCCGCTGGTGGAGGAGTTGGAAGTCTCCAAACAGGAGGCTCTGTGGAGAGCCAGAAAGGCAATCCTCCCCACCCTGTACAGATACGATCCTCTAAAAAAACCCCTCTCCTTCATCGAAGATGCTGCCCTCCCCTCCGAGAAGGTCCCGGAGATGCTCCTCTTCTTAAAAGAGCTGATGCGGGATTACGATTTCAAGTTTGGTGCCTTCGGCCACATCGGTGATGGCAACCTTCACGTCCACGCCCTGGTCAACGGCAACGACCCCGCCCAATTCGGCAAGATCGAACCGCTCACCGAGGCGTTTTACTCCAAGGTGATTGAACTTGGCGGCACCATCGCCGGAGAACACGGCGACGGTCGCACCCGGGCTCCCTTCGTCGAGCGACAGTTCGGTCCGGAGGTCTACAAGCTCTTCTGGGAGATCAAAAACCTGCTCGACCCCGAACACATCTTGAATCCCGATGTCAAGCTCTCTAACAAGAAGGCTCTGGTCAATCTGGATTACGAGAAGCTCAACTGGGACTGTTCCTCCTGTGGGAAGTGCAACAGCTACTGCCCCTCCTATGAAGCCCATCGAGAAGACTCCTTCGGCTCCCGGGGGCGCTTCCGAGTCATATCTTACAGCAACTACGACTTCAGAGAGGCCCGCGACATTCTAGACGACTGTCTGAATTGCAAGTCCTGTCGAGTGATCTGTCCGGCAGGATGCGACCCTGCCGAGGAGACCATGAAGCGCTGGGCTGAACATCCTCCCAAGATACTAGCCCCCTGGCTTGGCGCCATGAAGCGACCGGAGCTTTTAGAGATGATCTTCTCCCTTCAAGGGAGATCTCAGAAGCTCTGGGACAACAACTTCTTCCGACCGCTGGTGGAACTTCTCTCGCCCTCTTCTTTCAGATTGAGAAGCGAGGTCAGGCTTCCCAAGTTGGCAGGAGTCAGTCTTCGTAATCGTCATCCCGAGCTGGTGGAGAAACCGCAGGCGGATCTCGCCTACTTTTATGGTTGCGCCGATGGCTCCTTCGACAACCACACCGGGGAGGCTATCATCTCCACCTTTCAGAAGCTGGGTTTCACCGTGACATTACCGAAGCAAACGTGCTGTGGTCTACCTATGGAGACTTACGGGTTTATGGAGATGAAAACAGAGGTGGCGCGCTTGAATGTCGATTCTCTGCTGAGATTTGAGCATATTATCACTGGATGCGGAAGTTGCCTTTTGGCCCTCAAGGAATACGACAAGCTTTTCGAGGAAGAAGACCCCTATCACCAGAAGGCCAAAAAGCTGGCGGAGCGATGTTACGACTTCTCTGAGTTCATAATCAAAAAGGCGAACCTGAATTCACCTTCCAGCCCCTTCAACGCAAAGAGGGTGACCTACCACGACCCCTGCCACCTCCGGGCGGCGGAGATTACCGAGGAGCCGCGACAGCTTCTGAAAGCTATCTTTGCAGACAGACTCGTGGAAATGGATTATGCCGACCGCTGCTGTGGTTTTGCGGGGACATATTATTTCTTTCATCCTGAACAATCCGAGAAGATTTTCGAAAGAAAAAGAGAAGCCCTGAAAGATAGCGGTGCTGAGTTGGTGGCCTCCAGCTGCCCCACCTGCCTTTTGCAGTTCAAGAATCAGATGGGAGAGCAGATTGAAGTCCGGCATCCGGCGGAGCTGATCTCGGAGGTGGTTTGAATGGAGCTAGAGCCGAAAAAAGGAATGGTTATCGTTTACACCGGCGATGGTAAGGGAAAGACCACCGCCGCTTTAGGGATGTGCGTCCGTGCGGTGGGACACGGTCTAAAACTCTGCATCGTCCAGTTCGTGAAGGGGACCTGGAAATATGGAGAGCTGGAGGGACTTAAAAAGCTAGGTCCCAACGTGGAGCTTCACGTCATGGGTAAGGGGTGCGTCGGGATCCTGGGAGACAAGCTCCCGCTAGAAGAACATCGAAAGGAGGCTCTGTCGGCACTGGAATTGGCCACTGAAAAGATCAATTCAAGAAGATACAATATCGTCATCTTAGATGAAATCAATGTTGCCGTCAAATTGGAACTGATACCGGTCGAAGAGGTGCTTGAGCTGATCGAATCCCGCCCGCAGGAGGTCACCTTAGTTCTAACCGGGAGAGCTGCCGACCCTCAGATCGTCAAGGTCGCAGATTTGGTCACCGAGATGCTGGACATAAAACATCCTTACCAGCTGGGGATCCTGGCGATGAAAGGAATAGATTACTAGTTGGTTAATGGTTAGTGGTTAGTAGTTATTTGTAATTCATGAATCGTCGTCGCTCAGCCTCGATTCAGCCTGGAACCCAGAACAGTAGGCGGGAAGATCAAAGATGAGAGAATACGACATCATAATCGTTGGCGGCGGTCCCGGAGGTCTGACCGCCGGGATGTACGGGGCCCGCTCCATGCTCAAGACCCTCATTATCGAGCGATATCTTCCTGGGGGACAGGTCGCCAATACCGAG